>JBAZGT010000007.1 GCA_041652735.1 Dehalococcoidales bacterium
CTTTTAGCACCTGGATAATCTGCTCTTCAGTGTACTTCTTGCGCTGCATTTCGAGTCCTCCCGTTCGCTATATTCTAGCAGAGAACTCTAAGAGCCAATGGCATTATTTACGGGGGAAAGGTCAGACATACCAAATCCGTGATTATTTCCTTACCCCCCCAAACAAAAAACCCCGGTCTTTTGGACCGGGGCTTCGTCTTAACCGCTGGATAGCGGGAGGAAAGAGGACGTTACCAATTTTCACCGGTAACGTACCGACCTAGGAGAACTTGGTTCACACCAATTTTTCATCTCCCTAGAAAGGAGGTGATCCAGCCGCAGCTTCCGCTACGGCTACCTTGTTACGACTTCGTCCCAATCACCGACCCCACCCTAGACAACTGCCTCTCTTGCGAGTTAGCGCATCGGCTTCAGGTGTTGCCGACTTTCATGACGTGACGGGCGGTGTGTACAAGGCCCGAGAACGTATTCACCGCGCCAAGCTGATACGCGGTTACTAGCAACTCCGACTTCATGCAGGCGAATTTCAGCCTGCAATCCGAACTGAGGATGGTTTTAAGGATTAGCTCCGGATCGCTCCATTGCAACCTGCTGTGCCATCCATTGTAGCGTGTGTGTAGCCCAGGACATAAGGGCCATGCTGACTTGACGTCATCCCCGCCTTCCTCCCCGTTTTGCGGGGCAGTCTCGCCAGAGAAATTAACTGGCAACAGGGGTTGCGCTCGTTATGGGACTTAACCCGACACCTCACGGCACGAGCTGACGACAGCCATGCAGCACCTGTGAAGGTTACTGATTTGACAGTTCGTTCTACTTTCGTTTCACTACTTCCAACATGTCAAGCCCTGGTAAGGTTCTTCGTGTTGCATCGAATTAAACCACACGCTCCGCTGCTTGTGCGGGCCCCCGTCAATTCCTTTGAGTTTTAGTCTTGCGACCGTACTCCCCAGGCGGGATACTTAAAGCGTTAGCTTCGGCACGGAGAGGGTCGATACTCCCCATACCTAGTATCCATCGTTTACTGCGTGGACTACCAGGGTATCTAATCCTGTTTGCTACCCACGCCTTCGGATCTCAGTGTCAGTTACAGCCCAGGAGGCCGCCTTCGCCACTAGTGTTCCTCCCGATATCTACGCATTTCACCACTACACCGGGAATTCCACCTCCCTCTGCTGCACTCTAGCCCATCAGTTTCCGATGCACCCTCCCAGTTGAGCCGGGAGATTTCACATCCGACTTGACAGGCCACCTACACCCGCTTTACGCCCAGTAAATCCGGATAACGCTCGCCCCCTACGTATTACCGCGGCTGCTGGCACGTAGTTAGCCGGGGCTTATTCATCGGGTACCGTCATTATTCTTCCCCAATAAAAGGAGTTTACAACCCGAAGGTCTTCTTCCCCCACGCGGTGTCGCTGGGTCAGGCTTTCGCCCATTGCCCAATATTCCTTGCTGCTGCCTCCCGTAGGAGTCGGGGCCGTGTCTCAGTCCCCGTGTGGCTGGTCGTCCTCTCAAACCAGCTACCGATCGTCGCCTTGGTAGGCCGTTACCCCACCAACTAGCTAATCGGACGCAAGCCCATCCTAAAGCGCCTTACGGCTTTAATCCTTCCTCTTTACAAAAAGGATCACATGCGGTATTAGCTCCGATTTCTCAGAGTTGTTCCCCACTTTAGGGCAGGTCGCTTACGCGTTACTCACCCGTCTGCCACTGATTCCTTGCGGAACCCGTACGACTTGCATGCATAAAGCACACCGCCAGCGTTTATCCTGAGCCGGGATCAAACTCTCCAAATAAAAAAGTATTGACTTGGCTTGAATAAAAACTATTGAATTTACTTTCCTTCCGCTATCCAGTTGTTAAGGTGCAAAACGCGCCCTTTTCCCAGAGCGCAAGAATAATAATACCATAGCTAAACCATGATGTCAACAACTTGTTCAGGCTGCACCCGCTATATTTATGACTATTTTTTACTATTCTTTTTCCCTTGCTCCTTTCCCCCCCCTCCCCCTAAAAAAAGAGAGGGGGTTTTTAGCCCCCTCTCCAGTCTTGATGTTCTTCCTGGGCTAATCGCCCATCCTCTTTTTATCCGGTGGTTTGGGCGGCGTCAGCGCTTCCCCCAGCCCCAGTACGTTAACCAGCTTGGACTGGTCGGATACCACCAGCTTGGAGTTGTTCTGGAGCGCTGCCTGGGTAACTTCCAGCTGCTTTAATAGCTGCGCATTGCCTACGAAATATTTATCTGCGGCTGAAGATACATTTTCAATAGCCTGAGCCTCACCCTCCGCCCGAAGGATGGCCGACTGCCGGTTACCCTCAGCCGTAAGGATGGCGTTCTGCTTGTCACCTTCGGCCTCCAGAATTTGTTTCTGCTTGTAGGCTTCAGCTTCGAGAATGGTCGCTCTCTTTTCCCGCTCCGCCTTCATCTGCTTGCTCATGGCGTCGGTGATATCCTTCGGCGGCTCGATTGCCTTAACTTCTACGCGGGTTACTTTCACGCCCCACTTATCGGTCGCTTCGTCCAGCGTGGTCCGCAGGGACGAATTAATACGCTCTCTTGATGCCAGCGTCTCGTCCAGGGTCATATCGCCCACCAGGTTCCTCAGGTTGGTCTGCGCCAGCTTGCTCACGGCCACGTAAAAATTGGCCACCTCGTACCTTACCGCTTTAGCGTCCGTACAGTAGTAATAGACCACCGCGTCCACCGTGACCCCCACATTGTCCTTGGTGATGACCGCCTGCGGCTCCACGTCCAGCACCGTCTCCCTCATGTCTATCCGGGCTGACAGTTTGTCTATAAACGGTATGATGAAGCGCAGCCCCGGCTCCAGTGTTTCCTTGTATCGTCCGAACCGCTCGATGAGCCCCTTCTCCGCCTGGTGGATGACGGTGATGGATTTCGCCAGTGTGAGAATGAACAGCAATACTAGGACGACGATGATAATAATTACGCCAACACCCATGTTACTATGCCTCTCTTTCCGTCTTTTTTACCATAAGGGTAACGCCGGTGACGCCGGTGACGGTTATCACTTCACCCCGGTTGATGGGTGTGTCCGAACGCGCCCGCCACTCTTCGTTCCCCACCTTCACCAGCCCGTCCTTTTCCGGCATGATATCCTGCTCTACCGTGCCTGTCTTGCCGATGATGGTATCTATATTGGTCTTGGACAAAGGCACGGCCGTCCGCTGGTGGATGTACCTCCGCCCGATTATTACATAGATGATGCAGATGATGCCCGCCGCGATAGCCGTCCACGCCCAGGAGTGGAAAGCCACCGTTATCAGTCCCCCCAGCCCCAGCGCCGTCCCGATGAACACCAGGTCCAGCCCCGTGTCCACGCCCAGCAGAAGCTCCAGGATAATCAGCACCAGCCCTAACCCGATGGCTATCAGCCATGCCCAGTGGTCGTAAAACGCAATGTCAACGGTTCCGTTCATGGTCTTTCTTTCCTTAATTAATATGTTTTTTAACGAGGTTATTCTAGAAGAAACCCTGCCCGATGTCAACCCGCCGTGTTGTTGCCCTCGTACCGGCGGACGGGTGTTCAATTGCATCGGCATGTATTACAATCTATAATAGTAAGAATAATCAGGTATCTGTGATGATAAAAATAAGACGTATTGTTCTATTACTGACCGTCCTGCTGCTGGCTGTATCGCTGGCCGGTAGCGCGCTGGCGCAGACGTCCGGCGGCGTTTACGTTCTCACCATCAAGGGCACCATCAACCCGGTGCTGGTGGACTATGTGGAGCGCGGCATCAATATCGCCGAGGACAACAATGCCGCGGCGGTTATTATCCAGCTGGACACGCCCGGCGGGCTGGACACCGCCATGCGGGACATCGTCAAGCTGATGGTCAACGCCCATGTGCCGGTGGTGGTCTATGTCGCCCCTTCCGGGGCGCGGGCGGCTTCCGCCGGTGTCTTTATCACTATGGCGGCCCACGTGGCGGTCATGGCCCCCAATACCGCCATCGGGGCGGCGCACCCGGTTTCCGTCGGGGAAGAGGGCGAGCAGACCATGTCTGACACCATGGAGGAAAAGGTGGTCAATGACGCCGCCGCTTATATCCGCAGTCTGGCGGAATCCCACGGGCGCAATATGGACTGGGCGGAAAAAGCCGTGCGGGAAAGCGTCTCCGCCACCGAGCACGAAGCCCTGGAGCTTAACGTTATTGATATGATTGCCCCGGACCTCCCCTCCCTGCTTAACCAGTTGGACGGCCGCCAGGTAACCCTTTTAAACGGCCAGCAGATAACTTTGCAGACCAAAAACGCTGAAGTCGTTGATACCCAGATGAAATTCTTTGAGAAATTTCTCTACACTATTGCCGACCCCAATATCGCCTACATCTTGTTAAGCGTGGCCACGCTGGGCATTATGGCGGAGCTGTTTAACCCCGGCCTTATCTTTCCGGGGATAATCGGCGGCATCGCTTTCTTGATGGCGTTTTATTCCCTGGGGATGCTGCCGGTCAACTACGCCGGCATACTGTTGCTGGTCCTGGCTGTGGGGCTGTTCATCGGGGAGCTGCTGACCGCCTCCTTCGGCCTTTTTACCGCTGGTGGTGTGGTGTCGCTGGTGGCCGGTTCCATCATGCTCTTTAAGGGCGCCTCCCCGGTGTTCCGCATCAGCCCCTGGCTGATAGCCGTGGTCTGTATCCTGGTCAGCGGCTTTCTCATCTTTCTGGTGCAGCGGGCGGTGCAAGCCCACCGCAAGCAGGCCGTCACCGGCCGCGAGGAACTGATTAACAAGACTGCCACGGTGAGGGCCGCCCTGAATCCGGAAGGTGTCGTGTTCTATAAGGGCGAGCGCTGGACGGCGGTTTCGGAAAGCGGCGCTATCGGGGTGGGTGAAGAAGTAACTATTAAGAGAATGGACGGGCTGACGCTCTATGTCGTAAAAAAAGAAGCGCCGCCCGCGGATATTAAAAACAGGCGGTAGGGGGAAGAAATTTATGTCACTTTATATCAATCCTTGGCTGTTCGCGCTGATTGTTGTCGTCGTGATTGTTGTCGTCGTTTTTGTGGTAATATGGGTAGTCCGCGCCCACCAGAGGAAGACCGCCACCGGTAAAGAAGAACTGTTAGGCAAAGCGGCGGTGGCGGAAACTGCGCTGAATCCGAAAGGTATGGTCCTCGTCGATGGTGAACACTGGACCGCCGTCGTCGATAATGGCCGGGTCGAGCCTGAAGAGGAAGTGATTATTACCAGGGTCGATGGTCTCAAGCTCATGGTCACCAGAAAAAATTAGAGGAGGTATCAATGACTGGTACAGTTGTTGGCATTGTTGTTGCCGTAATCGTCGTTCTTTTAATTGTATCCATGGCTATTAAAATCGTGGCGGAGTATGAACGCGGCGTTATCTTCCGCCTCGGTCGGCTGGTCGGTGCCAAGGGCCCCGGCTTTTTCGTTCTCATCCCGTTCATCGACCGCATGGTCAAAGTTGACCTGCGCGTCGTCACCATGGATGTCCCTTCCCAGGAAGTCATCACCAGGGATAACGTTACCGTCCGCGTTAACGCCGTCGTCTATTTCCGCGTGGTCGACCCCGAATCGTCGGTGGTGAAAGTTATCGACCATATCCGGGCCACTTCCCAGATATCCCAGACCACCCTGAGAAACGTGCTTGGCCAATCGGAGCTGGACGAACTGCTCACCAAGCGGGAAAAGCTTAACCAGATGCTCCAGAAAATAATCGACGAGCACACCGACCCGTGGGGGGTCAAGGTCAGCATCGTGGAAATCAAGGAAGTAGAGCTGGCCGAGGAAATGAAGCGTTCCATGGCCGCCCAGGCTGAAGCCGAGCGTGAAAGACGCGCCAAGATTATTCATGCCGAGGGCGAAATGCAGGCCTCGGAGAAACTCACCGAAGCCGCTGCGATTATTGGCCGGGAGCCGGCCGCCATCCAGCTGCGCTATCTGCAAACTCTAACGGAAATCGCCGCGGAAAAAAACAGCACCATTATCTTCCCCTTACCCATCGAGCTTTTCAAGGCATTTGGCCTTGAGGTAACCAAAGTAGAAAAGAAATAAATAAACAGTCTTAATACAATGCGAGGGAGGCAATGGTGCCTCCCTCCCCCTTTTCCCCCCGCTCACCCTGTTTACATTGAGTCACCGCGAAGTGAGCCTGTTGCAGGTTACGGCGCAGGCTTTAGTCCGGGTTTATCCGGGGGATGGAATCCATTATGCGCCGCTTTTCTATCTCGATGGGACACTTTGAGCTTGGGGCAAGATACTATCCCCCCTTCCCCCTTCCCCCTAATCTCTATTCCCTCTTAAAGTCACTTCCCCCGCCACCACTTTCGTTAGCCTCCCCTCCGCCCCCCGTATCCATAATGCCCCGCTTTCATCCGCGTCTTCCGCCACCCCCTCGATTGTCTCCCCGCCCCCCGTGGCCCGCACCTTTTCCCCCAGCGTCGCCAGCCTCCCGCGCCAGGCTTCAAAGATAGGCTTGCCGTCCGGCAGCGTCAGGTACAATCTTTCGAACTCCGTCAGCAGCGCTCTTATTATCTCCACCCTAAAATCTGCTTTTCCGCTGCTTTTCAGACTGGCCGCCGTGTCCGCGATTTCCGGGTAGTCGGCCGCGTTCAGGTCGATGTTGATGCCGATGCCGGTGACGCTGGCCGCCTTATTTCCCTTTACCTCGTTTTCAATCAGGATGCCGCTCACTTTCCTGCCTTCGATGAGCACATCGTTGGGCCACTTTATCCCTGTCTTTAGCCCGGTCGCCCCCTCGATGCTCCGCGCCGCCGCCAGGGACGCTATCATGATAAGGTAGGGGATGGCTTTCACGTCCGGATAAAGAATAATGGATAGCGCGATGTTCCCGCTTGGGGAGACCCAGTTGCGCTTTAGCCTGCCCCGCCCCCCCATCTGCTCTCCCGCCATCACCACCGTGCCTTCCGTCGCCCCCCGCCGTACCTCATCCCGCGCCGTGTCCATGGTGGAAGCCAGGCTGGGAAAATACACTAGCCTCTGCCCGATGACTCTGGTCTTCAGTCCTGCGGTAATCGCTGTAGCTGATAATTCTTTCATCAAGGTTCTCGTTCCGATTCGATATAGATAGATATTACCACATGGGCAGACGCGAGATAAAAATTGAATAGAAGCTGCATTTAGTGTAAATTAATATAGTATTTAACTTCTAAAATCCCAGAGGCAATAACATGAAAATCCAGCGCTGCAAAGGAATGCGGGACATGTCCCCGGCGGAAATGACCGTCTTTCACCTGGTGGAAGAAATCTGCCGCGATTGTTTTTTGAAGTGGGGCTACCAGGAAGTCAGGACGCCCACTATCGAGTACCTGCACCTGTTTACCTCCGCCGGTACTTTAACGCCCGGTATGCTCGGCAAGGTCTATTCTTTTCTCGATTGGGACGGGTGGAGCGGGGAGCGGGTGGTGCTACGCCCGGACGGCACTATACCGGTGGCGCGCCTGTACACGGAAAAGATGCAGGAGCAGGGGCTGGCCCGGCTTTTTTATGCCGCCAATATGTTTACCTTTGAAGAGAACGGTGAAAAGACCCGGGAAAGATGGCAGTGCGGGGCGGAGCTTATCGGGGCGGGTTCGGCCGTGGCGGACGCCGAGCTGCTCGCCCTGTCCTCGGAGATACTGCAAAAGCTCGGACTCAAAGGCGTAGAGCTGCGCTTGTCCCACGCCGGTCTGATTAAAGCTTTACTGGAGAAAATCGGCTTGAGCCCGGAAGAGCAGCACAAGCTGTTCGATAGTATCCTTGACGGCGACGCCGACGCTTTGGCCAGGGTCTCCCGCGAGTCGCCGGAGCTGGGCGGCACGTTGCTTTCCCTCCTGAAATTGAAGGGAAAGTCGCCGGGATTCCTGCGCAACCAGCTGGCGCTGCTGCGTCAAACCGCGCCGGAGATTTGCGCACCGCTGGAGGATTTTCTTAAAACAGTTGCCGTGCTGGATGAGTTGGGCATTAAGTACCAGATAAACATCGCTTCCGGCACCGGTTTTGAATACTATACGGGTATCATTTTCCAGTACTTCACCGGCCGGGAGAAAATCGGCGGCGGCGGCCGCTATGACGCCCTCATACCTTCGATGGGTGGCGGGAACGCGCCCGCTTCCGGTTTCGCGCTTTACCTCGACCGCCTTATGACTCTGGTAAAACCGGCCAGCTTTATTTTAACGAGTCCTCTAAAAGTCCTGGTAAAAGCTTTATCCCCTGACGCTGTAAAAGAAGCCTTTAACGCGGCTGCGGGCCTGCGTAAAGCTGGTTTCATCGCTGAACTCGACCTTGACGGCCGCCCGGCGGACTGGACTTTAGAGGTGAAAAGCGGCGGGGCCTTAACGCTGGTAAATAAAGCCGAATCGGTAAAGAGTAAGATAGAGAATATTAACGCGGCTGTCGCGCTGCTGGAGGCGCCGGGTGCCGGTTAAGATAGCCTTGCCCAAGGGGCGTTTGCTGCGCAAGACCGCCGCCTTGCTCCAGAAAGCGGACTGGGGACTGGATGAATACCAGTCCAACATGGGCTTTTACCGTCCTCAAGCGTCAAAATTCCCGGACTTGCTTATCCGTGTCTTCCACGAGAAAGACATTCCCATCCAGATAGCTCTGGGCAACTATGACCTGGGCATCTGCGGGCTGGACTGGCTCCGGGAGTTGCTGGTCAAATACCCCAGCAGCGGCGTGGTGAAAATTAAGGATTTATTGTACGGGGAAGGCTCCTTGTACCTGGCCTCGGCGGCTCTTCGCCCGGATTTCAAGCAGAACGGTACGCCGCTGCGCATTGCCAGCGAGTACCCCAACCTGGCGGAAGCCTATGCCCTGCAACAAAGGATGAACCGCTTTAGCGTTTTTCCCGTCTGGGGCGCGGCGGAAGCCTATCCCCCGGAAAACGCGGAAATGGCTTTACTGGCCGCCGGGAGTGCCGCGGAGCTGGCCGCTTGTGCCATGCGGCCGGTAGCTAAAGTGCTGGACTACAGCGCCTGCCTGATTGCCAACCGGTCTAGCTGGGAAAACAAGGACCTGGATAAAATCGTGGCGTCTCTGCTGTCCGCCCTGCCGGAAACGGCTAAAAGCGTTGCGGAAAAGAAGGATGCCGTCCCCGCCTTTTCCCCGCCCCGCATCGTAGAAAAAATAGCCCGGGACGCGGTGCGTTTGGCCTTGCCGGACGGTCATCAGCAACAGCAGACCGTCGAGCTTCTGACCCGCGCCGGTATTAAAATCGAAGATTATCCTTCGGAGAGCGGCGTACGCCGACCCCAAATCGCCCTGGACGGGGTAATCGTTAAGGTTATCCGTCCCCAGGACATGCCCCTCCAGGTGGCCAACGGCAATTTTGACCTCGCTATTACCGGGCGGGACTGGCTGACCGACCACCTGGCGCAGTTTCCTTCCAGTCCGGCCTGTGAAATCCTCGACCTCAAGTTGCGCAAGGTCCGGCTGGTGGCGGTGGTGCATCAGGATATGCCCGTGGCGGATACCGCCGGTCTGCGGAACTACATCGCCGGCCGCGATGCGCCGTTCCGTCTGGCCTCGGAATATGTTAATATTGCGGATAAGTACGCCCGGGATAACCACCTGGGGCACTACCGGGTCATTCCCACCTGGGGCGCCACCGAGGCTTTTCTCCCTGATGACGCCGATTTGCTTATCGAGAACACGGAGACCGGCCGGACGATAGCCCGGCACAACCTGAAAATAATCGATACCCTGTTTGCCTCGACGGCCTGTCTCATCGGCAGCCGGATGACGGTGGACAGCCCGTTAAAAAAGGAACGCCTGGCCGACCTGGTTAAAAAATTGCAAGCTGCGGTGGGTGACGCTTAAATGAAAATAATCGAGGGTTTTGCTCAAGCCAAAGCGCTGCTGTCCCGGCAGGCTAAGCAGGAGACCGCCGCTGACGGGGAACGGGAAAAGTCCGTCCGCCGGATTATCGCGGAGGTGCGCCGTCGCGGTGACGCCGCTTTGTTTGACTTCACGGAACAGTTCGACGGCGTTAAGCTGGCGCAGCTGGAAGTGACCAAAGCAGAAATCGACCTCGCTTACCGGACGCTGGATAAAAAATTGCTGGCCGCCATGAAGCTGGCCGCCGCGCGTATCACCGCCTATCACCGGGAGCAGCAAAAGGCGCTTTTGGTAGAAAGTCGTCGCGGACGGCTGGGCTGGTTTTTTCGCCCCATCAAGCGTGTGGGCGTGCACGTGCCCGGTTTTTCCGCCCCGCTGCCCTCGTCGCTGTTGATGACGGCTGTTCCGGCGCGCGTCGCCGGCGTTAAGGAAATCATTCTGGTTACCCCCCCCCAGAAGACCGGCCGGGTCTCCCCGGTAACGCTGGCGGCGGCTAAAATCGCTAAAATCGACCGCGTTTTTTCCATCGGCGGCGCGCAGGCCGTCGCCGCTCTGGCTTACGGTACGGCGTCCGTTCCCGCGGTGGACAAAATCTGCGGGCCGGGCAACGCTTACGCCACGCTGGCCAAGAAACTGGTTTTCGGGACGGTGGGCATCGATGGGCTTTACGGCCCCAGTGAAGTCATTATCATCGCCGATGAGACGGCCAACGCGGCTTACGCCGCCGCTGACCTGCTGGCGCAGGCGGAACACGGCGCCGCCTCGGCTATTCTTATCGCTACCTCGCGGCCGGTGGCGGATAACGTTAACCGGGAGGTGGAGGCGCAGCTCAAGACCCTGGCGCGCCGGGACATCATCGCCGCGGACATGGCCCGCACCGGCTTTATCGCCGTGGTGGCTGATGTGGCCGAGGGGCTGGCGCTGGCCGATATGTACGCGCCGGAGCATTTATGCCTGCTGGTAAAAGATGCCGCCTCGTACGTTAAACAGGTAAATAACGTCGGCTGTCTCTTCGTGGGGGAAAACGCTATCGAGGCGCTCGTTGATTATGCCGCCGGGCCCAGCCACGTGCTGCCCACGGACGGTACGGCGCGGTTCTCTTCCGGCCTGAATATTATGGACTTCGTCAAGCTGATAAGTTTGGTGAAAATGAATAAATCGGATATGAAACAAATTGGCGGGGCGGCGGCGGCCATCGCTAAAGCCGAGGGGCTGGACGCCCACGCCCGCGCTCTGGAAAAGCGTCTTGAAGACGCCGGGCAGGGAGGTACTTAAGTGGCTGAATCTGAAGGCATTGAAAAGTTAATCCGCCCCTTCCTCAAGGGGTTTACCGGCTATAGCGCCGCCACCTCCCCGGAAACGCTGGAGGGCAAGGTGATGGTGCCCGTTGAGAGCATTATTAAGATGGACGCCAATGAGAACCCCTACGGCTGCTCGCCGCGGGTGCTGCGCGCTCTGGCGGAAAGCCATAACCTGAATATCTATCCGGACGATGGCCAGCAGGGGCTGCGTAAGCTTTTAGCGTCGTATGCCGGTACTGACGCCTCCAGGATTATCGCCGGGCACGGCAGCAATACGTTAATCGACCTTGTTACGCGGCTTTTCGTCGGTCCCGGCGATGAGGTGATCGTCTGCGTTCCCACTTTTGATTTGTACCGTTTCAGTACGGAGATATGCGGCGGCACGGTGGTTAACGTTACCCGTGACGCGGATTTTATCGTCGATGTTAAAGCAATTAAAGCGGCCGTCACCCCGCGTACCAAATTGATTTTCCTGGCCACCCCCAATAACCCCACCGGGAACACCGTGCCCAAAGAAGATATCCTGGAGATTCTGGATACCGGCGTCCCCGTTGTTATTGACGAGGCCTATTACGAGTTCTCCGGGGAAACGGTGGTGCCTTTGGCCGCCAGGTACCCCAACCTCATGGTGCTGCGTTCTTTCAGCAAGTGGGCCGGTCTGGCAGGGCTGAGGGTGGGCTATGGCGTTTTCCCGCCCGTAATCGCGGATTACCTGATGGCCATCAAGATTCCTTATTTTGTCAGCATGGCGGGAGAGATAGCCGTCCGCGAGTCCCTGGCGGACATGGCTTATTTAAAGGGCAGGGTGGAAGCCATCAAAAAGGAAAGGGCCAGGCTCTATGATGCCTTGCAGCAAATTCCCTGGCTCAAGGTCTATCCCTCTCAGGCCAACTTTATTTACTGCGCCGTCCTGGAAGGCAGCGCCGCTGATTTGCACCTTAACCTCCAGGCCGGCGGCATTCTGGTGCGTTACTTTGATAAGCCCCTCCTGAAAAACAGCATCCGCGTCAGCGTGGGCAAACCGGAGCATACGGACGCTTTGGTTAAAGCCCTGTATGCCCTCAAGCCCTGAGCGCCTGCCGTAAACCTTGGCCTCCCCGCCGGTAAAACACTATATGTTCCGCATGTTATAAAAATATCATAAATGTTACTATCGTGCTTGACAGTATGTAAATATATGTTATAATAGATAACAGTTGAGCGTAACAAATAGATAAGGATGATGTTATGGACGCTGCGGAAAGTGTACTGTTAAAAATAATCAGGTTGCAGAACCGGGAAGGCTATTCTGACCAGCAGATGGCGGATAAAATAGGGTGCAGCCGGCCTTTATACCAGCGCACCCGGACGGAAAAAATACCCGTGGGCGGCACCTTCCTAAAAGGCGCTATGGCCCTGCTGTCTGAGGAGGTCAGGGAAGGCCGCCGGTCCGCCGTAAAAAGAGATACCCGGGAGACCAACATTACCCTGGAGCTGAACGTGGACGGTACCGGCAAGTACACTATCGCTACCGGCGTAAAAATGCTCGACCACTTTCTTTCGCAGATGGCGCGGCACGGTTTGTTTGACATAAAGCTCTTTGCCTCGGGCGATGACGTTCATCATATCGTGGAGGACGTGGGTATCTGCCTGGGCAAGGCTTTCGGGGAAGCGCTGGGGGAAAAGCGGGGCATCGTGCGCATGGCCGGGGCCTCGATACCCATGGATGAAACGCTGGTAAGCATGGCCGTGGATATCAGCGGTAGGGCGTACTCCGTGCTGAATCTGGATTTCAGCGGTGACGCTATACTGGACCTGCCCACGGAGCTGGTGAAGCATTTTTTTGAGTCCTTCGCCAATGAGGCTAAAATAAACCTGCACGCCTCTATTGTCTACGGCGCCAACGACCATCATAAAGCGGAGGCGCTGTTCAAGGCCTTTGGCCGGGTGCTGGATGCCGCCACCAGAATAGACGAGCGCATCGCCGGGGAGCTGCCCACCACCAAGGAATACCTGCAGCGGTAGCTGTTAGGTTAAAGACGCCAGGTTGCGCCCGGTGAGTCTTTCGTAAGCCTTGACGTATCTATCGGATGTCTCGGCGATGATATTCGCCGGCAGCGCCGGTGCCGGCGGCTCTTTGTTCCAGCCGGATGACGCCAGCCAGTCGCGCACCGGCTGCTTGTCCATCGAGTCCTGGGACTGGCCGATTTTGTACTTGGCGGCATACCAGAAGCGGGAGGAGTCCGGCGTCAGCAGCTCGTCGATGAGCACCAGTTTGCCGTTGTCTATGCCGAACTCGAACTTGGTGTCCGCGATGATAATTCCCTTGCTGATGGCGTAATCCCGGGCCGCTTTATAAACAGCCACGCTTTTTTCTTCGAGCTCCTGCGCCAGTTGCGCCCCGTAATTCTTGGCGATGTAATCTTTGGATACCGGTTCATCATGCCCGATGTCCGCCTTGGTGGTAGGGGTAAAGAGCGGCTGCTTCAGCTCCTGGCTTTCCCACAGGCCGCTGGGCATGGCTATGCCGGAGATGGTGCTGCTTTTTTTATATTCCGCCCAGGCTGAGCCGGAAAGGTAGCCGCGTACCACGCATTCCACCGGCAGGCGCTTTACCTTTTTCACTACCATGGAACGCCCCCGCAGGTAGGTGGGGTAGTTGAAGCGTTTTTCCGCCGGCAGGTAGGAGTCGAGGCAGTGTACATCGTCGATGGCTTCCGTCATGTGGTTGGGCATAATGTCCGTCGTCCGCCGGAACCAGAAAGAGGAGAGGCGGTTGAGTACATGCCCTTTGAGCGGAATACCGGTAGGCAGGACGATGTCGAAAGCGGAAATACGGTCGGTGGCTATAATCAATAGGTGACTGCCTAGGTCGTAAGTATCGCGTACCTTGCCGCGGATAAATGCCGGCAGCGGCAGGTCGGTCTTCATTAAAACTTCAGATTCATATGCATCCATTAGAGCGCGCCTTTCCTGTAAATCCCGGGGGGGAGATTATGGCTATACATTCGTATCGTCACCGTTCACATTTCTGTGTTGTCCGGAAAGCTTCCCTGCCACTGGCTTTTAGTCAGTCCCAGCCGGAGGAAAATCTCGTCTACGTGCTGTAAATAGAACTGGTAGTCGAATATCTTGTCCAGCTCTGCCGCGGTCAGGGTTTTCATCACTGCGGCGTCGGCTTTTATCAGCTTTAAAAAGCTCCTGTTGCCTTGCCACGCCTTGGTAGCGTTTTTCTGGACTATCTCATAGGCGTTTTGCCGGCTCAGCCCCTTGTCGATCAGCGCCAGCATGATTCTCTGGGAAAAGACCAGCCCCCGGGTAAGCTCCAGGTTCTTTTTCATCCGCTCCGGGAAGACCTGTAATCGTTTCATTACCGAGGCGAAGAGCGTTAAAATGTAGTCCATCGCCAGGCAGGAGTCCGGCAGGGTGATGCGTTCGTTGGAGGAGTGGCTGATATCCCTTTCGTGCCATAGCGCGATGTTTTCCAGCGATGTCAGGGCGTAGCCGCGTACCAGGCGTGCCAGCCCGCATACCCTTTCGGAAAGCTCCGGGTTACGCTTGTGCGGCATCGCCGATGAGCCGGTCTGCCCGGCGCCGAACGGCTCCTCCACCTCGCGAACTTCTGTTTTTTGCAGCGCCCTTATTTCCGTGGCGAACTTTTCTAGCGAGCCGGCCATGATGGCCAGGGTAGTGACGAACTGCGCGTGGCGGTCTCGCTGTAGTACCTGGTTGGAAACCGGTGCGGCCTGGAGTCCCAGCTTGTGGCAGGCTTTCTGTTCCACTTCCGGCGTGACCGTGGCATAGGTGCCTACCGCCCCGGAAATCTTGCCTACCGAGATGATATTTTTAGCTTCGGAAAGGCGGCGCAGGTTGCGTCTCATTTCGTCCACCCAGAGCGCCAGTTTCAACCCGAAGGAGATGGGCTCGGCGTGGACGCCGTGAGTGCGCCCTATCATCAGGGAGTATTTATGCTCGATTGCCTTCTGCGCCAGGATGCCGGTAAGGTCTTTAACGTCCTGCATTAAAATATCGGCGGCTTCCACCAGTTGCAGGCTGGTGGCCGTGTCCATAACGTCTGATGATGTCAGCCCGAGGTGGATGTAGCGGGACTCCTCCCCTAGGCTTTCGGCCACGGAGCCCAGGAAAGCGGTCATGTCGTGCCGGGTTTCCTGGAGGATTTCATCCATGCGCTTGAGGTTGCACTTGGCCATCTTTATCTTGGGGATGGCCTGGCGGGGAATAACGCCCGTTTCCGCCCAGGCGTCGCACACGGCTATTTCCACGTCCAGCCATTTGGTGAACTTGTTTTCGTCCGACCATACCTGTTTCATTTCCGGGCGGGAATACCGTTCAATCATGAAAGCTCCTTATTAATATCGATTGCCCCCCGCCCAACAACCCTCTCCCCTTGCAGCTTGACACTCTTTACTTACTACTTGACACTTGCTACTTGCCCCTTTTACCCTTGTAGCTCGGCGCGGTATTTTTCGTAAGCCAGTCTTATTTTATCATGTTTCAGCCCAAGAATCTCGGCGGCCAGGTAAGCGGCGTTTTTCGCTCCGGCCGCCCCTATGGCCATGCAGGCCACCGGTATCCCCGGGGGCATTTGGACGATGGAATAAAGCGCGTCCACCCCCTTCAGCTCCCCGCTGGCTATGGGTATGCCTATTACCGGCAGCGTGGTCCAGCTGGCCAGCACGCCGGGCAAATGCGCCGCCATCCCCGCCGCGGCGATGACCACCGCGATACCCCGCTCCCGGGCGGACTGCGCGTACTGCTTGGCTTTTTCCGGCGTGCGGTGGGCGGATATAACGCTGACCTCGTATTCAATGCCGAGGCTGGTCAGCACGTCCAGCGCCGACTGTATAACCTCGGAGTCTGATTTTGACCCCATTACCACCCCGACTAACGGCATATCAACCTCCTGGGCATATGGGTTTGTTTTTTATATTCTTCAAACAAATCAAGTGTAAATAGCCTCAAATATTTGTTTATTGTTATATGTTAACTTAGCTTCTTTTTAGCCCTTATTTGTTTTTTAATTTGTCTTATTAATGACGTTAAATGTTACTTGTTATTTTTTCATCCTTATAATCGATATATAAGTTTATAATAAATGCTGTTAACTGGCTACTGGATTTTGTCCGTGTAACCATTCCGTTGAAAAACGGAATCCAGTGATTTTGAAATTGCCATATTTTACGTCTAACCAGCACCGGCTGCGTCACTAGTCCCCCGGCTTTCCACGGAGGGAATTATACAATGCTCTCTCTACTCTATGATTCTCACTAGTTACTTTTTATGGTTATCAGGCTCATCGTAAGAAACACTGGAGTTGTGCTCACAATCTAGACACTGAAATGGGTGCACTTTTTTATTTTTACCAATAATTTGTGTTTTTGTTGAATTGCATTCTGGACACTTGATAATCAATTTTGTTAAATATTCCTTGCCACTTGTTACTTGCTACTTAACCAGCCCTATATCTTTTCTATAATAGCTGTCCTCGAACTTGATCCTGGCAATGTTCTTGTAAACCTTCTCCCGCGCCTTGGCCAGGTTTTTGCCGGTGGCCACCACCGTCAGTACCCGCCCGCCGCTGGTCAGCAGTTGCCCCTCCGGGTTGAGCCGCGTCCCCGCGTGAAAGACCATCACGTCTTTATCGAGGTCGTCCAGGCCGGTGATGGGGTAACCTGTTTTATAGATGCCCGGGTAGCCGCCGGAAGCCATCACCACCCCCACGCAGGCATTGTTATCGAACTCGATGGTTATCTGGTCGAGGGTGTTGTTGATGACCGCCAGCATGATGTCCACCAGGTCGGTCTTGAGGCGGGGTAATACCACCTGCGTCTCGGGGTCGCCCAGGCGGGAGTTAAACTCGATTACCTTGGGCATTTTATTGTGGATGAACAGCCCGCCGTAAAGCGTCCCTTTATAGAGCCGCCCCTCGTCCCCCAGCGCGAGTATGGCCGGCTCCATGATGGTCTTCATAATCACGTTGCCCAGTTCCTGGTTGTAAAACTCCGGCGGGGTATAGCTGCCCATGCCGCCCGTGTTCGGGCCCTGGTTGCCGTCGTAGATGCGTTTATAATCGCAGGCGGGCACCGTCGGCGCCACTGTTTTGCCGTCGGTAAAGACGAAGTAGCTCATCTCCCGCCCGATTAAGTGCTCCTGGATGACCACGCGCGCCCCGGCCGCCCCGAAGGTCTTGCCCTGCATCATGTCGGTCAGCGTTTTCTCGGCTTCCTCGCGGGACTCGGTGATAATCACGCCCTTGCCCTGCGCCAGGCCGTCCGCCTTAAGCACGAAGGGAGGGTTCAGCCCGTCCAGGTAAGCTTTCGCCTGGGCGTAGTCCTCGAAGCAGGCGTTTTTCGCGCAGGGGATGCCGTGCTTCTCCATCATTTCCCCGCAAAAGACCTTGCTGGACTCTATCTCCGCGGCTTGCTGGCTGGGCCCGAAAACGGCCAGCCCGTTGCGCTGGAAAAGGTCGACGATGCCGTTGGCCAGCGGCTGCTCGGACCCGATGACCGTCAGGTCGATGCGGTTGTGCTGGGCGAACTTCAGCAGCGCGTCGTTGTCCGTGGCTTTAATGTCGACGGTTTGTGCCACCTTGGCCATGCCGGCGTTGCCCGGGGCGGCGTAAAGTTCTTTTACTTTGGGGCTCTGGGCGATTTTCCAGGTAATGGTGTGTTCCCTGGCTCCGCTGCCTACAACTAATATTTTCATTTTCCTGCACCTTTACGTTATTCCGGCGCCGCATAGCCGCCGCCCCCCCTTATCCCTTCCCCTGGTTTCCGGATTACACCGGGGCGGTAATCGGTCTATCCTGATGCCATAGTGAGTAAAACAGAGATTCCCGTGTTTTGTCAAGAGGAAAATGCGCCGTCTGGCGGTCCGGCAGGCACAGCCGGTATTGATGGGGAAACTGGTCTTTTCCGGGCAAGTTGAATTCTACTCCCACTCGATGGTAGAAGGAGGCTTGGAGGTAATGTCGTAGACGACGCGGTTGACGCCGTCTACCTCGTTGACGATGCGGTTGGAGATGCGCGCCAGTAGGTCGTAGGGGAGGCGGGCCCAGTCGGCGGTCATGGCGTCCTCGCTGGTCACGGCGCGGATAGCCGCCAGGTAGCCGTAAGTCCTAAAGTCCCCCATCACCCCCACGCTCCGCACGTCGGTCAGCACGGTGAAGCTTTGCCAGAGCTGGCGGTACAGATTGGCTTTCTTGATTTCGTTCATCAGGATGAAGTCGGCGCTGCGCAGGATTTCCAGCTTCTCTTTCGTCACCTCGCCGATGCACCGTATCGCCAGGCCGGGGCCGGGGAAGGGCTGCCGCCAGACCATTTCTTCCGGCAGGCCCAGCTCTTTGCCCACCAGCCGCACCTCGTCCTTGAAGAGGAAGCGCAGCGGTTCCAGCAGCTTGAGCGTCATGCGGGCGGGCAGCCCGCCCACGTTGTGGTGGCTCTTTATCTTGGCGGAGACGTTGCTGACGGAGGAAACGCTTTCGATGACGTCAGGGTAGAGCGTGCCCTGTGCCAGGAAGTCCACTTTGCCGATGCGTTTGGCTTCGTCCTCGAAGACGCGGATAAACTCCTCGCCGATTATCTTGCGCTTTTCCTCGGGGTCGGTGATGCCCTTCAGCCGGTTGAGGAACCTGTCCGAGGCATCCACGTACACGATGTTCATGCCCAGGTTGTTTTTAAAGACTTTTAAGGTGCGCTCCGCTTCCTCGCGCCGCAGCAGGCCGTTGTTCACGAAGATGCAGGTCAGCTGGTCGCCGATGGCGCGGTGGATAAGCGTGGCCACTACCGATGAGTCCACCCCGCCGGATAGCGCGTTGATGACCTTGCCGTCGCCCACCTGCTCCTTGATGCGTGCCATGCTCTCGTTGACGAAGTTGCCTATCGTCCAGTTGCCGCGGCAGCCGCATACTTTATAGACGAAGTTCTTCAGGATGGTCTTGCCTTCCGGGGTATGTGCCACTTCCGGGTGGAACTGGAGGCCGTAGATATTATCGTTGTTGCCGATGACCGCGTACGGCGAGTTTTCCGTGTAGGCCAGCGGGGAAAAGCCGGGGGGCATCGTTTCTATCTTGTCGCCGTGGCTCATCCAGACCGGGGTGGATTCCGGCAGTCCGGCGAACAGGGGTAAGTCCACCTGGTTGATGTGCATGATGGCGTGGCCGTATTCCCGGTGCGTGCCGGGGCTGACCTGCCCGCCCAGCTGCTTGGTGATGGCCTGCATCCCGTAGCAGATGCCCAGCACCGGCAGGTGGCTTTCGTAAACGTAGGCGGGGGCCAGGGGGGCGTTATTTTCGTAGACGCTGGCGGGGCCGCCGGAGAGGATAAAGCCGCGGGGGTTCAGCGGGGCGATTTTCTCCCAGGGCGTATCGTGCGGCAGCAGTTCGCAGTAGACCTGAGCCTCGCGCACGCGCCGGGCGATGAGCATATTGTACTGGGAGCCGAAGTCCAGGACGATGATGGCTTCGCGTTTGGCGCCGGACACGGCTTCTTCGCTTACCGCCGGTTGGTCTCCGCCGATTTCCTTGGCGATTTCGAGATAGGTTGACACCTCGATATCGTCGGTGGTGGCTATCCGATGGCTTTCATCCGGGGGCTGGACGGGATTTTCATTAACCATCTTATAGAACACAATTTACCATTATGCTATACTATCGTCAAGTGGACAGCGCGTTTTCTTGAAGCTGGAAACGCCTTTTCCCCCAAAATAAATTTTGGTCTTCGACCCTTTAAGCCGGCCCGATGGACAACTACGAGTTTTACAGTCGCAGCCCCGCCGCCACCCTGAAATCCGGCGGTAAAATAGGGGCTTGTCTCTCCGCCGGTAGCGTCATCGCTTTAACCGGGGAGCTGGGCTGCGGCAAGACTTTATTGACGCGGGGCATCTGCGCCGGGCTGGGCGTGCCGCCGCGCCAGGTGAACAGCCCCACCTTCCAGCTGGTTAACGAGTACCGCGGAAATCTGCCGGTAATGCACCTGGACCTGTACCGGCTTTCCGGCATCGAGGACGGGTTTGAAATAGGCATCATGGACTACTTTGCCCGCGCCGCCGCCGGGGTGATGATTATCGAGTGGGCGGAGAAAATGGCGTCGCTTTTACCGGAGGACGTTTTAAAAGTGGAGTTTGAAATACTGGCGGCCCGCCAGCGCCGGATAAAGCTTTCCTCTCAAGACGATAAATTCACGGAATTATTCAAGGAGCTGCGCAAGGCATGATAACCCTGGGCATGGACACCTCCGGCTACGTTAACGCCGTCGGCCTCGCTGCTGGCCCCCGCGTCCTGGCGGATGCCGCTTTTCCGGCGCGGACGGATACGCTGGAGCAAATCGTGGACAATATTGACATAACATTAAAGCAGTCCGGCCTGGCGCTTAAGGATGTGGGGGGAATAGGGGTGGGGCTGGGCCCCGGCTCCTGGACGGGCATTAAAGTGGGCGTTACCGTGGGCAAAATGCTGGCTTTCAGTACCGGCCTGCCGGTGGCGGGCATTCCCACTTTGGAGGCTTTAGCCTACGGCGTCATGGCAAAATCCGGACTTGTCCTGGCCGTCGTCGGCGCCGGCATTAAAGACACGGTCTATGCCGCCCTCTACCGCTTTCAGGGCAACGACGTTGCCCGCGAGGGTGATTATTTTACCGGCGCGGTCAAAGACCTGGCCTCTTTGCTAAAAGGAACTGTTGTCCTGGTGGGCAGCGGCGCTAAAGAATACCGTGATGTGCTGATTGGTGCGGATGACTCTCTAAGAACAAAGATTGACATAAAAGATACATCGCCCGGCGGCGCCGCCGTGGCCTGCCTGGCCGGTATCCGGCTCGCCCGGGGCAAAATTGACGACCCCCTCTCCCTTACCCCCCTCTATTTGAAGGAGTCCACGGCCAGGGTTTTTGTTAATAAATATCGGGGAGGTATGGGATAAAAACTCCCTTTATCCCTTTCCGGTTTTCATGCGGAATCTTCGATTTTACAAAAGAGGGACAATCTTTCGTCTCCCTTTCGTAAAGGGAGATAGAGTGGGTTTTTGGTAAACGCCTCTCCCTTGATGGGAGAGGTCAGGGTGAAAATACTAAATACTAATCTATTTAAGGGAAATGGAAACTTAACATAATATGCTTATCCTCGGTATTGAAACATCCTGTGATGAGACCTCCGCCGCCCTGGTGGCGGACGGTAAAACTATACTGTCCAGCACTATCGCCGCCCAGCTCGACCTGCTCAAGAAGTACGGCGGCGTTGTGCCGGAGGTCGCCGCCCGGCGCCACGCGGAGCTTATCGGCTACGTCATTAAGGAGGCGCTGGACACCGCCGGCAAGACCCTGGATGACGTCGATGCGGTGGCCGTCACCGCCCGCCAGGGGCTGGTCGGCTGCCTGATGGTCGGGGTGGCGGCGGCCAAGTCCATCAGCTACGCAAAAAGCCTGCCGCTCATCGGCCTGCATCACATCGAGGGGCATATCTTTGCCAATATGCTGAGCAATCCGGACCTGCCGGTGCCCCATATCGCCCTGACCGTTTCCGGCGGGCATAATATGCTGGTGCAAGTGACGGAAAAGTGCCGCTACGAGGTGCTGGGCGCCACCCTGGATGACGCCGCCGGCGAGGCTTTTGATAAAGTCGCCAAATTCCTGGGGCTGGACTTTCCCGGCGGCCCCGTTATTGATAAGCTGTCCCAGCAGGGCAACCGCCGCGCTTTCGCCTTCCCCCGCCCCATGATTAGAAGCAAAGCGCTGGACTTCTCTTTCAGCGGCCTCAAGACCGCCGTCATCAATATGTTTAAGGAGCCAATCGCCCGCGGTGAGGCGCTGCCCCTGGCCGATATCGCCGCCAGCTTCCAGGAGGCGGTGGTGGAGGTGCTGGTCGCCAAGGCCATGCGCGCCCTGGAGGAAAAAGGGCTGACCGCCATCAGCGTTACCGGCGGCGTTTCCGCCAATAGCCGGCTGCGCGAGGTCTGCCGGGAGGCCGGCCGCAAGCGGGGCATCGCCGTTTATTTCCCCAAACTTTCCCTCTGTACGGATAACGCCGCTATGATTGCGGCCGCCGGATACGCTAGAATAATGATGGGAGAAAGGTCGGATTTGCGTCTTAACGTGTTTCCCAACGCTCCGCTTGGGGGATGATATGAAGACCAGGTTTGAAACGATTGACGCCGCCAGCCCGGATGAAGCTGTCCTGGAACGCGCCGCCGCCCTGATTAATAAAGGAGAGGTGCTGGTCTGTCCCACGGACACGGGCTATGCTTTCGCCGCCAATGCCCTGGACATCCGCGCTATCACTAAAGTATTCCATTTAAAAGGACGCGCCTACTCCAACCCGATTCATATCGGCGTGATTTCCATGGCGGCGGCGGACCAGTACGCTTACGTGACCGCGGCGGCCAAACACCTCGCGGCCCATTACCTGCCGGGGGCGCTGACGCTGGTGCTGAAAAAAAGAGAAGTTGTCCCCTCGCTGCTGGTAGCTGGACTGAATACGGTCGGCATCCGCATCCCGGATAACCGCGTCTTCCTGCGCCTGGCGGCCATGACCGGCCACCCCCTCACCACCACCAGCGCCAATATCAGCGGTAAGCCGGGCGCCTACGCTGTAGATGAGGTCAAGGCGCAGCTCGGTGAGGATATGGCGCAGGTGGCTATGGTGCTGGACCAGGGGCCGCTCAAGATGAGAGAGGTGTCCACCATCGTGGACATGACCGCCAGTCCGCCGGAGCTTATCCGGCAGGGGCGCATCAGCTGGCTGGATATCCACGGCGTGCTGAAGATGTTCCAGGGCGCCGCCTGATAATGCAATACATTTGAGGAGGCCGTTCACGTGCGTATCGCTATCGGCAATGACCACCGGGGCTGTGAGCTCAAGACCACCGTTATTAAAGTAGTTACCGCAGCCGGCCATACCGTCCACGACTTCGGTTGCTACACGGAAGATTCGGTAGATTACCCGGATATCGCCGCTTTGGTGGCGGAGGGTATCGTTAAGGGGGATTTCGACCGGGGCATCCTGATCTGCGGCACCGGCATCGGCATGTGCATCGCCGCCAACAAGGTGCGCGGCATCCGCGCCGCCCAGTGCTATGATGTCTTTACCGCCCACCGCTCCCGACTGCATAACGATGCGAATATTTGCTGCCTGGCGGCGGAGGAGGGCGGCACCAAGGTCAAGGTCATCGTGGAGGACTTTCTCAACACGGAGTTCGAGGGCGGCCGCCACGTCACCCGGATAAACAAGATAAAGGCGATTGAAGACAGGCAGTGCGAGTGATAAAACGTTGGTGTGATGCACGAATATTACGTTTATATCATGAGTAACAAGTCGAGGATGCTATACATCGGCCTTACTAATAATTTGGAACGCCGCGTACAGGAACATAAAAAGAAACTGATACCTGGATTCACTTCACATTACGGTCTGGATAAGCTTGTCTATTTCGATCCCACCGGCGATGTTCGCGTAGCTATCGAACGGGAGAAAGAAATCAAGGGATGGGTGAGGAGGAAGAAAACGGCTCTTGTTAACTCAGTCAATCCGGAATGGAAAGATTTAAGCGAGGATTGGAATGATTGACCTGTCATTCTGAGTGAAACGAAGAATCTCGGGGAGGAGAGGAGGCAATATCGTGTCCCCGCCCCGATATCCTTCACCGGGCTCAGGATGACACCAAGAAACGTTTTAGTTGTATATGTCCAAATACACTAATGAATACCAGCGTAAACTAATCTCCGCCGAGGAAGCCGCCGGGCTGGTCAAGTCCGGCATGTGGGTGGACTACGGCGCTATCTGCGGCTTCCCCTCCCTGGTGGATGAAAAGCTGGCGGCCCGCTGTGAAGAGCTGCGGGACGTGAAAATCCGCGCCGAGCACTCCCATACCGTCATCCCCCGCGTTGACCCTGAGCAAAAGCACTTTATCCATAACTCCTGGTTCCTGGGCAAGGTGGAGCGGGAGTACCACAAGAGCGGCGCCTGCTCTTACATTCCCTTCGGGCTGGGGGAGGGGCCGCGCATGTACCGCCAGTGGCTCAGGGACAAGGTTGACATCACCTTTATCGAGACCGCCCCCATGGACGAGAACGGCAGCTTCAACTTCGGGGCGGCGGTGACGCGGCAGAAAGCCGCCTGCGAGGTGTCTAAAACCGTAGTAGTGGAGGTCAATGAGCACATGCCCTGGGTCTTCGGGGGGTATGACGAGTCCGTGAACATTGCACAGGTGCATTACATCGTGGAAAACCACGAGTACAAGATACCGGAGTTCCCGGCGGCGGCCGTCACGCCGGAGGACGCTGCTATCGCCGCGCTCCTTGCCGAGCAGATAGCCGACGGCGCCACTATCCAGCTGGGCGTGGGCGCCATCCCCAGCGTGGTGGGCAGGCTGCTCATCAAGCATAACCTGAAAGACCTCGGCATACACTCGGAGATGTTCAACGACAGCATGATGGAGCTTATCGAGGCCGGCGTGGTTACCGGGAGTAAAAAGAGCCTTAACCCCGGTAAATCGGTTTTCTGCTTCGCCTCGGGGTCGGAAAAGCTCTATAAGTTTATGGACAGGAACCCGCTCCTGGCCGGTTTCCCGGTCGATTATACCAACGACCCGTATACCATCGCCAAAAATGACAAACAGATAGCCATCAACAGCACGCTGCGGGTGGACCTGCGCGGGCAGGTCTGCTCGGAGTCGGTCGGCACCCGCCAGATCAGCGGCACCGGCGGCCAGTTGGAGTTCACCCGTGGGGCCTATTTGGCGGAGGGGGGCAAGGCTTTTATCTGCCTCCACGCCGCCCGGGAGGGAAAAGACGGCAAGGCGGTATCCAATATCGTGCCCGTGCTGGAACTGGGCGATATGGTCACCGTCCCCGCCTCTGATGTCTCGTACATCGTCACGGAGTACGGCATGGTCAACCTCAAGGGCCTGAGCGTCTGGCAGCGCGCTAAAGCGCTTATCTCCATCGCCCACCCCTCCTTCAGGGAAGAGCTAACTAAAGCGGCGATAAAGGCGGGATTCATAACACGAGGGACGCTTAATCTGCACTGATATACCCATTGCCATACCCGCCGTTTGGGTTTATAATCTGATTAAACGGGTGAATCAGCCTTAAGGAGTCCCATGGTAAAGGGTGTTGAATTTATCATCGGTGATGATGGGCGGAAAAAGGCAGTGACTATCGATCTGAAAACTCATGGTGATATCTGGGAAGATTTTTACGATACTTTACTGGTAAAAGAACGCGAATCCGAGCCTCGTGAGTCTCTTGAAGAGGTTAAAAAGAAAGTCCTCGGTCGGTCGTAACCTCTTCACCCCACCTTTAACTATTCATCTATTACTTGCCCCTTGAAACTTGTCACTTATCACTCAACGTCCCCCCGCACCACCGCGTATAGCTTCTCTAGGCTGTCAAAGGAAGTGCCAAAAGGATGTTTTTCCCCACTACCTTGGCCTATCTCATCACGAGCTTGTCGAAGGGTGAGCATATCAATTATCCCCTCATCTTTAATTTTTTATCTGTGTTTTTGATTTTCAAGTTTTAAGATTTGAATTTCCCCACCCCTTTTACTTCTCGTTCAGATTGACAATAAACCGTTAAAAATGTTATCTTTAGATACGGACTTCAAGCTAAAACCATTATTTCCGGTCCGTCTTTAGGGACGGTTATTTTTTTGGTGGAACCTGAAAAAGGTTGAAAAGAGACTTCCCCGTTGCGTTTCCCCCTTTCGTAAAGGGGGATTATAAGGGGTTTTTGGAGAGGCTTAACATGAAAAGCGATGCTGTTAAAAAGGGAGTGGAAAGGGCCCCGCACCGGTCGCTGCTTTATGCGCTGGGCTGCACGCGGGAAGAAATGGATAAGCCGTTCATCGGCATTGTTAATAGCTTCACCGATGTTGTCCCCGGGCACAAACACCTGCGGGAAATCGGTGCAGAGGTCAAGGAAGGCGTAAGGTCGGCCGGCGGCGTTCCCTTTGAGTTTAATACGATTGCCGTGTGCGATGGCCTGGCCATGAACCACGCCGGCATGAAATACAGCCTGCCCAGCCGCGAGCTTATCGCCGACTCCATAGAAATCATGGCGGAAGCTCACGCTTTCGATGCCCTGGTGTTTATCCCTAACTGTGATAAAATCGTCCCCGGCATGTTGATGGCGGCGCTGAGGTTGAATATTCCGTCCATCTTCGTTAGCGGCGGCCCCATGCTGGCCGGCGATTTGAACGGTAAGAAGCTGGACCTTAACCACGTGTTTGAGGCGGTGGGCGCGTTTGCCGCCGGTAAAATGACCGAGGCGGAAATAACCGCGCTGGAGCTTCAGGCCTGCCCCGGCTGCGGCAGCTGCGCCGGCATGTTTACCGCCAACACTATGAACTGCCTGACCGAGGTGCTGGGTATGGGTCTGCCGGGCAACGGCACTATCCCCGCCGTCAGTGCCAAGCGCCGCGCTCTGGCGCGGCAGGCCGGCGTTCAGGTTATGCAACTGCTGTCTCGGGATATCCGGCCCAAAAGCATTATTAACGCCGACGCTATCTATAACGCCTTTACCGTCGATATGGCGCTGGGCGGCAGCAGCAACTCGGTGCTGCACCTGATGGCTATCGCTCATGAGGCCGGCGTCAGGTTTGACCTGGCTACCGTTAATGAAATTGGCCGCAAAACGCCGTATCTCTGTAAGCTGCGCCCCTCCGGCCCCCACCACATCGAGAACCTGGACCTGGCCGGCGGCATTCCCGCGGTCATGGGCGAGCTTAAAGAGCTTTTAAGACTTAAGGCCGCCACCGTTACCGGCCGGACTATCGGGGAGAACATCGCCGGGGTCAAGACGCTGGACGGTGAGGTAATCCATTCCATCAAGACCGCCCACTCCGCCACCGGCGGGCTGGTGATACTTTTCGGCAACCTGGCGCCGCAGGGCGCGGCTGTCAAGAAAGCCGCCGTCGCCCCGGAGATGATGGTCCATCGCGGCCCCGCCCGGGTGTTTGACTCGGAGGAAGAAGCCACCAAAGCCATCATGGCCAAAAAGATAAAACCGGGTGACGTGCTGGTCATCCGCTATGAAGGCCCCAGGGGCGGGCCCGGTATGCGTGAGATGCTCACGCCCACCTCCCTCATCACCGGCAGCGGCCTGGAAAAAGACGTGGCGCTGATTACGGACGGGCGCTTTTCCGGGGCCACCCGCGGCGCTTCCATCGGGCATGTTTCCCCGGAAGCGGCGGCCAAAGGCCCCATCGCCGCCGTCAGGGAAGGGGATATGATTAATATCGATATCCCCGGCTACAAGCTGGAAGTGGAGCTTTCTGATAAGGAAATCGCCGACCGTTTAGCCAGGCTGCCCGCGTTCCAGCCCAGGATAAAGTCCGGCTACCTCGCCCGCTATACGGAGAAAGTTACCTCGGCCAGCACCGGCGCGGTGTTCGAGTAAATTAAACTAGCTGCTGCGCTGTCGGCTTGGAATGATAGCGTGAATCGTAGTTTGCCAATAGAATCGGAGCTTATATGAAAAAAACAGGTGCCCAGATAATATGTGAAAGCTTAATCGCCGAGGGCGTGGACGTCATGTTCGGTTTCCCCGGCGGCGTTTTACTGCCGTTTTATGATACCCTGCCACAGTACCCCCGCATCCGCCACATCCTCGTCCGCCACGAGCAGGCGGCTGCGCACGCCGCGGACGGCTATGCCCGCGCCACCGGTAAAGTGGGCGTTTGCATGGCCACCTCCGGCCCCGGTGCCACCAATCTGGTGACCGGCATCGCCAACGCTTACCTGGACTCGGTGCCGATGGTTGCCTTCACGGGCCAGGTGGTCAGGGCGCAAATCGGCAAGGACTCTTTTCAGGAAATAGATATTACCGGTATCACCCTGCCCATCACCAAGCATAGCTATGTGGCTATGGATACCGCCTCCCTGGCCAGAATCATTAAAGAGGCTTTTTACATCGCCCGGACCGGGCGCCCGGGGCCGGTGCTTATTGATATTCCTAAAGACGTGATGCAGGAAATGGCGGAGTTCAGCTACCCGGACCGCGTATCGCTGCCCGGCTACAAGATTCCCACCAGCGGGCATCCCACCCAGCTTAAAAACGCCGCCAAACTGATTAATGAAGCCAAACGTCCCCTCATTATCGCCGGACGGGGCGTTATTATCTCCGGTGCCAGCGATGAGCTGAAACAGATGGCGGAGACCAGCCAGATACCGGTGATTACCACTCTGCTGGGCATCGGCTGTTTCCCGGAGCACCACATTCTGAGCTACGGCATGCCTGGGATGCACGGCATGGGTTATGCCAATAAGGCTTTGGATGAGACTGACCTGCTCATCGCCATCGGCATGCGCTTTGACGATAGGGTGACCGGCAAGATAAGCGGCTTTGCCCCCAGGGCCAAAATCATCCATATTGACATGGACCCCGCGGAAATCGGTAAAAACGTTAGCGTTGACGTGCCGATAGTGGGCGATGTGAAAGCGGTGCTCCGCGCTCTGCACAAGCTGCTGGAAACCAATGCGCACGTGGACTGGATTCGTCAGCTTGACGAGTGGCGCCAGCAGCACCCGCTGACGGACGTTCGGGCGAGTTCCGGTCTGCTGCCGCAGTACATCATCCGCGAGCTTTATGAGGCCACCGGCGGTGACGCTGTCGTGGTGACCGGCGTGGGCCAGCACCAGATGTGGACCGCCCAGCACTATATTTTCCACCACCCGGATAGCTTTATTTCCTCCGGCGGTCTGGGCACGATGGGCTTTGGCCTGCCGGCCGCTATGGGCGCTAAAATAGGCCGCCCGGAAAAAGCGGTCTGGCTGGTGGACGGTGACGGCAGCTTCCAGATGAACATCCAGGAGCTGGCCACTCTGGTGCAGGACAATATCGCCGTTAAAATAGCCATCATGAATAACGGCTACCTGGGCATGGTGCGCCAGTGGCAGGACCTGTTCTATAAAAAGAACTATGTGGCCACCCCGCTCTCCTGCCCGGATTTTGTGAAAGTCGCTGAAGCTTACTGCATCCCCGGCGTCACGGTGACCCGCCGTGAGGAGGTCCAGCCCGCTATCGAACAGGCGGCGGCGCATGACGGGCCGTTCCTGATTAACTTCATGGTGGAGCCGGAAGAGAATGTTTTCCCGATGGTGCCGCCCGGGGCTTCCAATATCGAGTTTATCGAAGAGCCGAAGAAAGAGGTGACCTCATGGCCACGACGAAGCACACTCTAGTCGCTATTGTCCAGGATAAACCCGGTGTCCTTAACCGCATGGTTAGCCTTTTCCGTAGGCGCGGGTTCAATATCGATAGTATCGCCGTCGGGCACAGTGAAGTCGCCCATCTCTCCCGCGTGACTATCGTCGTTAACGGGACGACGGCCACCGTGGAGCAGGTCAGGAAGCAGCTCGATAAGCTTATCGATGTCGCCAAGGTCTTTGATATCACCGGCGAAAAGCTCATCGGCCGCGAGCTGGCGCTGGTCAAGGTGAAGGCCGGTTCCGCCACGCGCAGTGAAATCATTGAGATTGCGGATATCTTCCGCGCCAATATCGTGGACGTGGCCTCGGACTCCCTGACCATTGAAATCACCGGCGACGAGGATAAAATCGAGTCCATGCTCAAGCTGCTCAATGGCTTCGGCGTTAAGGAGATTGCTCGTACCGGCCGCATCGCCATGGTGCGCGGCAACATCGGCGCCATGCCGGATGAAAAACCGGCCAAAAGCCGCGCCAAAAAACCGGCAGCATAATATTTCACGACTCCAAATTGAACGGTAAGGTCACTAAAATGTCATGGCCGACCACTAAAGATGGACTCCTCAAAGACATCCGCCGGGAGCGTGAGCGGCTGGCCGCGCTTTTCGCCGGACTGACGGAAGCGGAGATGACCGCCCGGGACAAACCGGGGGCATGGTCGGCTAAAGACATCATGGCCCATATCACCGCCTGGGAGCAATCGCTGCTGGGCTGGTACCGCGCCGGACTCAAAGGTATTAAACAGCAAATGCCGGACTGGCAGACCCCCGGCCTTATCGATGGCCTTAACCGGGAAATCTTCGCGCGCAACCGTGACCGTACTCTGGCCGAAGTCCAAAAGGACTTCCTTGCCTCATATCGGGAAATCCTGAAAATGGTTGAGGAAGTCCCGGAAGGGGATATGTTCACCCCCGGCAAGTTTGACTGGACGGATAAAGACACTTTAGCGCAGTACATCGTGGTCAATTCCAGCCGCCACTACACGGAGCACTTTCCCGCGCTGGAAACTATCAGAAAACAATACGGCAAATAGCCCGTAATTTTCTTTTCTCTTCCCCCTTATCCCCCTAACCATCCCGGTGCAAACCGGGATCCAGGTAATTCGTCTTGCTCGATTATCGGGTATTTTAATATATAGAGTGACATCATTCCAGCGCAGCCGTGCCCCGTATGACAATCGTGGGCTGGAATCCACCTGATGCTTAAGCTATATTTCGGGGCATTTAGTCTCCCTTGTCACTTGCCCCTTGTTACTTGTTACTTAAACATCGGTAGCACCCCTTATGGACAATATCGTAAAAATCATATATAATGTTCCCGTATAGCCATGTCGAATAATATTTGTTCCAACCTGGTGAGAATTAGCCTCATCCTTATTAGCCCCTCCCTGAGATAGGAGAGGGGTATCGGCGTTTGTCTCTAGAAAATTCTCCAAGGAGGAACACTTAATGGACAGGGTTATTATTTTTGATACCACGTTGCGGGACGGGGAGCAGGCGGCGGGTGGTTCCCTCAATGTACCGGAAAAGCTGGAAATAGCGCGTCAGCTGGAAAAGCTGGGCGTTGACGTTATCGAGGCCGGTTTCCCGGTCACTTCTCCCGGTGATTTTGAGGCGGTCAGGCTTATTTCTCAGGAAGTGCGCGGCGTATCCGTCTGCGCCCTGATGCACGCCAACCTCAACGCTGTCGACGCGAGCTGGGAAGCGATTAAAGGTGCCGCCAACCCGCGCATCCACATCGTCCTGTCATCTTCGGATATCCACCTGTTCTACCAGCTCAAGAAGAGCCGCGAGCAGATACTCCAGATGTCCTGCGATGCGGTGGCGCACGCCCGCAAGTACACGGATAACATCGAGTTTTCCGCTATGGATGCTTCCCGTACTGAACCGGAGTTTATCTACAAGCTGTTGAAAGCTGTTATCGACGTTGGGGCCACCACGGTCAACGTCCCGGACACGGTCGGCTATGCCATGCCCGCGCAGTTCGGCGGGCTAATCGACGGCGTGTTTCAAAACGTGCCCAACGTAAACAAAGCCGTAGTCAGTATCCACTGCCATAATGACCTCGGTCTGGCGGTGGCTAACAGCCTGGAGGCCATCAAGCACGGCGCCCGCCAGGTGGAGGGCACCATCAACGGTATCGGGGAGCGGGCGGGCAACGCCGCTTTGGAAGAAATCGTTATGGCGGTAAAGACGCGCGCGGACTTTTTTAATCTGGAAACTAAGGTTGATACGCAGCAAATCTACCGCACCAGCCGTCTGGTCAGCGACCTGACCGGCTTTCCCGTCCAGCCCAACAAGGCTATCGTGGGGGGTAACGCTTTCCGCCACTCCTCCGGCCTGCACGTGGACGGCATGATTAAAAAATCGTCCACCTATGAAATCATGGACCCCAAATCGGTTGGCGTCCCTTCCAGCAGCCTGGTGCTGGGCAAGACCAGCGGCCGCCACGCTTTCAAGGAGCGCCTCTCGGAGCTGGGCTACACCTTGACCGATGAAGACCTGGCCAAGGCTTTCGCCTCTTTCAAGGAGCTGGCGGACAAGAAAAAAGATATCACTGACCGCGATATAGAGTCGCTGGTGGCCGAGGAGCGCCGCACCGTGTCCGAGGAGTACCACCTTGAGCGCGTTCAGGTGACCTGCGGCGATCAGGGTCTGCCCATGGCCGGTATCCGGCTTTTCCGTTCCAGCACCAACGAATATATCGAGGGCGCTTCCCTGGGCACCGGCCCGGTGGACGCCGTTTACAAGGCTATCAACCTCTGCGTGGAGGAGCCTAACACCCTGACCGAGTTCACCGTGAAGTCGGTCACCGAGGGTATCGACGCTATCGGCGAGGTGCTGATAAGGATAGAAAGCGAAGGCATCACCTATACCGGGCGCGGCGCGGATACGGATATCATTGTTTCCAGCGCCAAGGCATATCTCAACGCTTTGAACCGCCTGCTCTCTGCCGGGAAAGCCGCAACAGGCTAAGATTTTCGTAACAAATTAATAGCAGGAGTAAGACCTTGAATATAGCAGAAAAAATACTGGCCGCCCACGCGGGTAAAAAAGAGGTTGCCCCCGGCGAGTTCATCAATGCCCGGGTTGACATGGTCCTTTCCAACGATATCACCGCCCCCATCGCCATCCGGGAGTTCCGGCGGCTGGGCGTGGCTAAAGTTTTTGACCCGTCCAAAATCGTCATGGTAGCCGACCACTTTGTGCCGAACAAGGATATCCCCTCGGCGGAGCAGGCCAAGCAGATGCGGGAGTTCTGCCTGGAGCAGGGTATCAGGTTCTATGACGTGGGGGAAATGGGCATCGAGCACGTGCTCCTGCCGGAGCAGGGCCTGGTGCTGCCGGGGGATGTGGTTATCGGGGCGGACTCCCATACCTGCACCTATGGCGCGGTAGGCGCTTTCGCCACGGGGATGGGTTCGACGGATGTTGCCGCCGCTATGGCTACCGGCGATATCTGGATGAAGGTGCCGCCCGCTATCAAGTTCGTCTATCGCGGCGCTTTGGGTAAATGGGTAGGGGGCAAAGACCTCATCCTCTATACCATCGGGCAGATCGGGGTGGACGGCGCGCTGTATGCCGCCATGGAGTTCACCGGCGAGGCTATCGATTCGCTTTCCATGGACGGGCGTTTCACCATGGCCAACATGGCTATCGAGGCCGGCGGCAAGGCCGGTCTGTTCTATGTGGATGACAAGACGGCGGCTTACGTCAAGAACCGGGCGAACCGCAAGTACCGGATTTATGATTCCGATGCTGACGCCGCCTACGAAAAAGTTTACGATTGGGACGTCTCCAAAATAGAGCCGCAGGTCTCCCTGCCGCATTCGCCGGCCAACGCTAAACCGGTCAGCGCGGTAAAGGACGTGACTATCGACCAGTCGGTTATTGGCAGCTGCACCAACGGCCGCATTGAGGACCTGCGCCTGGCCGCCGGGATATTGAAAAACCATCAGGTTAACCCCAGGGTGCGCTGTATCGTTATCCCCGGCACGCAGCAGGTGTACCTGGAAGCTTTAAAGGAAGGTCTTATCGAGATATTCGTTAAAGCCGGGGCGGCTTTCAGCACGCCCACCTGCGGGCCCTGTCTGGGCGGTCATATGGGTGTCCTGGCCGCCGGGGAGCGCTGTATATCCACCACCAACCGCAACTTCGTGGGGCGTATGGGTAGCACTAAGAGCGAGGTCTATCTGGCTAACCCCGCCGTGGCCGCCGCCAGCGCCGTTACCGGAAAGATCACCCACCCTGATGAGGTGATGAAATAACACAATCATCCTCCCCCTTTGAAAAAGGGGGATAAGAGGGGGATTTTGGTAAAAACTATGCAGGTAGTAATCCGTGAGTACCGCGCGTCCGACTATTCGGCCTGCCGCTCGCTTAATGGTGAGCTGGCCCGGCGGCACGCGGAAGTATATGAAGACCCCTCTATCGCCGGTGAAGACCCGGGACGGGGGCTTGATAAGTACCTGGCCTTGAGCAGCCGGCGCGGCGCCTGGGTGGTGGAAGTTGATGGGCGGGTAGTCGGCTTTACCGGTCTGCTGGAAAACCAGGAGGAGGAAGGCGTGGTGGAAATCGAGCCGCTGGTGGTGTCCGCCGCTTACCGCGGCAAGGGCATCGGCTCAAAGCTCGTGGAATACGTTAAAGACGAGGCTAAAGCGCTGGGTTTCCGGTTCATCACCGTGAAACCGGAGCTGCGCAATGAAGAAGCCTTTAAGCTATACGTGTCGCTGGGTTTCAACCTCGTCGGCGGCGTGGAGCTTTTCCAGGACCTGTCTCCGGAACACGGCCGAACCTGGAAATCCGGGGTGGAAATCCTGGGCCAGAAGCTGGAATACTAGAAGCGTATCATGAAAGTCCGTGTTATCATAAAGATGATTGAAGAGGACGGCTGGTATCTGGTAGTTACCCATGGCAGTCATCGTCAGTACAAACATCCCGCCAAACCGGGCAGGGTGACAATAGCGGGTAATTTAAACCATGATTTAGCCCTGGGTACATTGAATAGCATTCTCAAGCAGGCAAAGCTTAAGGAGTAGTCATCATGCACAAATATCTGGTTATCTATGAAAAAGCCAAAAATAACTATTCGGCTTATTCACCGGATTTACCGGGCTGCATCGCTACTGGCAAGACCCGCAAAGAGACGGAAAAGAATATTAAGGGAGCTATCACTTTGCATATAGAAGGATTGAAGGAAGACGGCTTACCATTGCCGGAGGCGGTTTCTTTCACGGAGTATGTAGAAATTAAATAACGCTGTTGTCATTCCAGCGCATGCTGGAATCCAGGCGGGGTGGGGTGGGGTACTAACAACTGATAACTGTAAACTTTTAAAGGAGCCAACCATGAAACTGAAAGGCAAGGTCTTTAAATACGGCGCCAACGTGGATACGGACGCTATTATCCCCGCCCGCTACCTTAACGTGTCCGAGCCGGCCCTGTTGGCCGAACACTGCATGGAGGACATCGACCTGGATTTTGTTAAAAAGGTAAAGCCCGGCGACATTATCGTGGCCGCCACCAACTTCGGCTGCGGTTCTTCGCGGGAGCACGCGCCCATCGCTATCAAGGCCTCGGGCGTTTCCTGCGTTATCGCCGCCAGCTTCGCCCGCATCTTCTTCCGCAACGCCATCAACATCGGCCTGCCGCTGCTGGAATGCGCTGAGGCGGTGGAAAATACATCCGCCGGTGATGTCCTGGAAGTGGACCTGGAAAAAGGCAAAATCAAGAATCTCACTAACGGCAAGGTGTTTATCGCCAAACCGTACCCGGCGTTTATGTCGCAGCTTATCGCCGCCGGCGGCCTTATCGACTACACTAAAGAGAGATTAGCCCGTAAATAGCTTTAATCTGTAAGTTAACATAACAGGAGGAGATCAGTGGACTTTAACATCGTGGTTACGGCGGGTGACGGCGTCGGCCCGGAAATCATTAATGAATCTATCAAGGTGCTCCGGGCCGTCGGTAAAAAATATAAGCATACCTTTAATCTCAACCACCGGCTGGTGGGCGGCGCCGCTATAGACGCGGAAGGCAAGGCGGTATCTCAGGAGACACTGGCCCTCTGCAGGAAAGCGGACGCCGTTTTACTGGGCGCGGTGGGCGGCCCCAAGTGGGACGACCCCCTGGCTAAGGTGCGCCCGGAGGACGGCCTGCTGGAGATGCGCAAGGCTTTGGGGCTTTTCGCCAACCTGCGGCCCGTCAAGCTTTTCCCCATGCTGGTGGATGGCACCAACCTCAAACCGGAGGTGGTCAAGGGCGTGGACTTCATCTTTATCCGCGAGCTGACCGGCGGCCTGTACTTCGGCGCGCCCAAGACGCGCTGGGAGGAAAAGGGCGTCCGCTGGGGCGTGGACTCCATGCTGTATTCGGACAAGGAAATCGAGCGTATTGTCCGGGTGGGCTTTGAGCTGGCCCGCCGCCGCCAGAAGAAGCTTATCTCGGTGGATAAAGCCAACGTGCTGGAGTCGTCCCGTTTGTGGCGGCAGGTCGCTGTGGAGGTGTCCAAGGATTACCCGGACGTGGCGCTGGAGCACATGCTGGTGGATGCCTGCTCGATGCGCCTCATCCAGAACCCCCGCTACCTGGACGTGCTCGTTACCGAAAACACCTTCGGCGATATTCTCACGGACGAGGCCTCGATGCTGGCCGGCTCGATGGGGATGCTGCCCTCGGCCAGCCTGGCGGGCGTGCCCCAGACCGGCGTTAGAATCTTCGGCCTGTACGAGCCGATTCACGGCAGCGCCCCGCGCCATACCGGCCTGAACGATATCAACCCCATCGCCACTATCCTGAGCGCCGCCATGATGCTGCGCTACTCCTTCGCCCTGGATAAAGAGGCGGACGCGGTGGAGAAGGCCGTGCTGAAGGCTTTGGAGGACGGCTACCGCACTTATGATATAATGAGCGCGGGCAACACTAAAGTGGGTACGAAGGAAATGGGCGATGTGATTGTGGAGAGGGTGGGGTAAAAGAAAATCATCTTCCCCCTTTGAAAAAGTCGAAGATTCCGATGAAATCGGAAGGGGATAAGAGAGGGATTTTGAAGTAAATAATCATTGCCTTGCCAGTGGGGATGGGCAGGGGTTTAGAGCTTAGGATTTACGGTGGGGGATTAAGCAATGACAAAAGTTGAACTATACGATACCACCTTGAGGGACGGCGCCCAGAGCGAGGGGATTTCTTTCTCCGTCGTGGACAAGTTGCATATTACCCGCAAGCTGGACGAGCTGGGCATTCACTATATTGAAGGCGGTTGGCCGGGCTCCAATCCTAAAGACGCCGAGTTCTACGAGCGCCTCCCTGGGCTTAAGCTGAAGCATGCCAAAATCGCCGCTTTCGGCTCCACCCGCCGCGCCGGCGTAAAGCCGGAAGAAGACAATTTTCTCTCGGTGCTGGTGCGGTCCGGCGCCAAATTCGCCACCATCGTCGGCAAGGGGTCGGACCTGCACGTTATCAATGTCCTACGGACCACCCTGGAAGAAAATCTGAACATGATTACGGACTCCATTCTCTATCTGCGCTCTAAGGGTATTACCGTTTTCTGGGACGTGGAGCACTACTTCGACGGCTTCAAGCACAACCCTGACTACACGCTGCAAACACTGGAGGCCGCCGCTAAAGCCGGCGTGGCCTGCCTGGTGCTTTGTGATACCAACGGCGGCGCCCTCCCGGCAGAGGTGACCAAAGCTGTCAAGGCGGCGGCCAAGGTGACCGGTGTGCCTTTGGGCATCCACTGCCATAACGATAACGGCCTGGCCGTCGCCAACTCGCTGGCCGCCGTGGTGGCCGGGGCCGTGCAGGTGCAGGGTACCATTAACGGCCTCGGTGAGCGCTGCGGCAACGCCGACCTCTGTTCTATCATCCCGGCGCTTAAGCTCAAGATGGGCATCGACTGTATCAGTGATAAGCAGCTGGCCACACTGACTGAGGTGTCCCATTATATCAGCGAGCTGGCTAATGTTACCCCCAACCCTTTTGCCCCTTACGTCGGAACCAGCGCTTTCAGCCACAAGGCCGGCTATCACATGGATGGTGTCACTAAATGGCCGGACGCCTATCAGCACATCGACCCCGCTAAAGTGGGCAATAAACAGCGCACCGTGGTCTCCGACCAGTCCGGCAAGGACAATATCGTGAAGAAAGCCAGGGAGCTGGGCATCGACCTCTCCAATGCGGGTAAAGAAGTCAAAGAGCTTTTAGAGAAAGTTAAGCAGTTGGAGAGTCGCGGCTTCCAGTACGATAACGCGGAGGCCTCCTTCGAGCTGCTGCTTTACCGTGCCCGGCCGGACTATAAGCCGCTCTTTGAGCTGGTGGACTTTATGGTGGTGGTGGAAAGCCGCCGCCGCACTGCCACCCGCCAGACCGCGGAAGGCATGCTCTCGGAAGCTATGGTTAAGGTAAAGGTGGGCGGGGAGATAATCCACACCGCCGCGGAAGGTGATGGCCCGGTAAACGCTCTGGACCTGGCCCTGCGCAAGGCTTTGTTGCAGTTCTATCCCGGCCTCAAGCAGGTCAGGCTGGTGGACTATAAGGTGCGCATTCTGGAAGAGAGCACCGGCACGGAAAGCCAGGTGCGCGTGCTCATAGAGTCCAGCGACGGCGTTGATGTCTGGCACACCGTCGGCGGTTCCACCAACCTCATCGAGGCCAGCTGGCTGGCGCTGGCGGACGGGCTGGAATACTGGCTGGTGAAACAGAAGAAGTAATTCCCCGCCGCTCGCCATCGGGCCTGCCCTTGACATTTCCCGGTATCGGGCTTACAATCACCTTAACATAAAACGTGGAGGTGATTTGAGATGAGCTATCCGGTAACTTTCAAGGTGGACTATCCTGAAAAGCTCTCCCGCGGCACGCTGCTCCTCAAGGTATTCTTCGGCTGGCTGTATGTCGGTATTCCCCACGGTATCGCTCTCTGGTTTTTCGGGATAGGCGTGGCCGTGGTGCAGTTCATCGCTTTCTGGGCCATTCTCTTCACCGGCAAGTATCCCAGGGGGATGTTTGATTTTACGGTAAGGTATGCGCGCTGGACCAACAATGTGACGGCTTATCTGATGTTCCAGAGAGAAGAATACCCGCCGTTCAGCGGACAGGAATAGACGTTTAGGGTATATTTATTCCCCCTGTCATTCCAGCATAGCCGTGCCCCGTATGACAATCGGGGGCTGGAATCTGCTCTATGACTTTCCGCCATGCCGGCGTGTCATTCATAGCGTAGTGGAGAATACGTTCCTTTTTTACCGTCGCCCCTCTATCCGCCCCTACCTCGTAGCCAGGTGCTTCCCCCATTCGGCGGCGCGCTTTTCTTCCCCCTCCGCCAGCGGCCCCTGTGTCCCCTGCACGAAAAAGCCCTTCGGCGGCGCGATAATGTTGCCGTATTTGGCCCTTACCGCCGCCTCGATGCGCGTGCCGGCCCAGCCTAACAGCTTGACAATGAAGCTCTTGGCGCGGGTATCGAAAGCCGCCAGCCGTTTGCCTTTGAATACGTCGTCCGGCAGACTGTCCAGGAAAGTCTTCATCGCGGCGGTGGGTCTGCCGCGCTGGGTGGGTGAGCCGATGATGATGTAGAAATAAGGAGCGATGTCGGCGGCTTTGGCCTCGCTCACCTTGATGACTTTAGCTTCTTCTCCCAGCCCTTCGCCGATTGCTTTAGCTATCTTTTCCGTGTTGCCGTAGAGGGAATCATAAATTATCAGTGCTTTCATCAGAGACACCTCCAGCGGTATATTATGTTACCCAGTGTACTCTAAAAAGGCGGTGGGAACAAGCGTTGAAGTGCTTAACTTTGTGTTTCAAATACTTAATGGGAGGGGAAAACGCGGTGTTTAGGCCGCTTTCTGCCGGCGTGCGGTTCCGGCCAGGATAAACAGCACCCCGCTGATTAGCTGCGGCAGGAAGCACGCTGCCGTCATCTGCAGGGGGTAGGCCAGTTGCTCCATCAGGGGTTGGGAGGTAATGATGGTCAGGTGCGTGCCGATGGTGCCGGCGCTGTATAAAAGCGCCAGTATGATGAGCGCCGCGCCGCCCCAGAATGGCTCTTTCCAGCCGATGGCTATCCCCACGGCGAAAGGTACATAAAAGATGTCCAGCGGGATGAGGGCTATCAGGCTGGGGCCGCCCTCGTACATGTAAAGGCCCCAGGTTATCATGCCCGCCAGCCCGGCCAGCCCGGTGATGATGCCTGCCAGCCGCAGGCGCGCCGCTTTTTCCGTGGCCGTTTTGCCCGTTGTGGTCATTTCACGCCTCCTGTGGAGACCTTAAATAATACTTATACATCTTGAGCGCGTCATTGTCAAGATATAGTATAATAATTATGAAGCTGAAATATATCTGCCGGAGGTCTGCATGGGTATTATCAAGAGCGCCGCGGAGATAGCCAGGGAGAAGCTGGAAAAAATAGGCGAGCCCACGGCACAGGAGCGCCTTAAGTGGAAATACGGCCCGGAGGGTGAAAAGCTGGCGGCGCTGTATCTCAAGGAGGACACCAGTCTCGCCGCTGAAATCAAGAAGTTTGATGATAAGGCCCGGCCGGTTATTGCCGCCGGCGTCAATGATATCCTGCTGCGCAATATCAGTCTGCCCCGTAATGAGAACGCCCGCAAAATCAATAAGAAAGCCATGGACGGCCTCAAGGCTATAAAGAGCGATAAATCGGCGGTGGAAAATGTGTTCAGCCGCATACGGCATGTGCTCGACCATTATACGCAGGAGGGTGATAAGCAGAAGAAACAGGCTTACGATGCCCTCAAGAGCGAGTTCGAGGTCAAGGTACAGCAGGCCATCCGCCAGCAGACCGGCGTTAACTCCCGCATGAAAATAGACGTGGAAAAGCAGCCCCAGTTCCAGGAAGAGTGGCAGCGTATGCAGGCGCAGATGGAAGCCCAGTACGTGAGCCTTTTAGACGAGTATAAAAAGGAGCTGTCCGTTATCCGCTAGGTTTTAATGGGCGTGTCACTCTGAGGAAGCCCCGATAACTTCTTTCCTCCTTCGCGAATCGGGGCGGCAAAATAAAGAATAGCCTAGAGCACCATCATGGACATTGAAAGTGAACGCATTGAATACGCCGCCCGCCACACGGAGATAGTCAGGCACCCCCGGCAGCACCTGGCTACCTTCGGCATTACCAATGTCTTCTACTACCTGGTCACCGAGCCTACCTACTCGGAGATATCCCATGACACCAATGAAACGGTCATCCGGGAGGGCCGGGTCATCGCGGAAAGGCCCCGCATCGTCACCCCTTATTACCTCACCCACCTGGAGGGGTTCAGCTATGACGCCCGCCAGTACCTGGAAAAGCTGATGCTCATGCACGGCCCCAATGCCCCCGGCCTTTTCTATACCTATAAAAACGAGCCCCAGGGACTCAATATCGTGTCTGATGCCTGGCCGGTGGTGGTGGAAAAGCTCAACGACGAGATTGATAAGAAAGGCGACCCCCTGGCGGCGATTATCAAGGGCCAGGACGACCTCTGGGACGTTTCCCTGCTCAAGTTTATCTATGAAATCACCAGCCGCTCCGTGCAGAGCAACCTGGCGCAGATGGGCTCGCGCGGGCTTTTAGGCATGAGTCACGGCGGTATCCCGGTGGGGGCCAGGCAGGTCATCGAGGAGATGTTCCAGCAGGCTTACCGCGGGGAGATCAAGACTTTTGATTTGGAGCGGGAGCTTAACCGCTGGGGCGCCTTCGAGGAGTACCAGGACCGCTTTTTCGCCCTCGTCCGGGGAGGGAAATAGACCGGTGAAGGACAATATCGTGGTGGTCCGCCCCCCCTCGGAGGCCGATAGCTTCCTTCTGCCGGTGACCATCGGCTGCTCCCATAATACCTGTACTTTCTGCTCCACCTTTAAAGACGTCGCTTTCCGTCTCCGTGATATCACGGATATCAAGGAGCATATTGATATCGTCGCCCGGCGCTATGATCCCGGTGTGCGACGCGTCTTTCTGGAAAACGGCGATGCCATCGCCGCCCCGCAGCCTTTGCTCGTTGCCGTCCTCAAGTATTTAAAAGAAAAACTGCCCAACCTTGAGCGGGTCGGTACCTATGCCGCCCCTTTATCCACCCTGCAAAAAAGCCTGGCGGAGCTTAAGGAGCTGAAAGCCCTGGGACTGGATATCGCCTATCTCGGCGCGGAAAGCGGTGACGCGGAAGTACTGCAAAAGGTGAAAAAGGGCGCCACGCCGGAACAGATAATCGAGGCCGGACGCCGCTTGAAGCAGGCGGGTATAACCACCTCCGTTACCGTTATCCTGGGGCTGGGCGGTGTGGCGGGAAGTGAGCGTCATGCCATCGCCACCGGCCAATTGCTGACCGCTATCGACCCCCATTATGCCGCCGCCCTTACCCTGATGCTGGTGCCCGGCGCCCCCCTTTATGAAGACATGCGCCGCGGCGACTTTGCCCTGATATCGCCCTTGCAGTCGCTGGTGGAGCTCAAGCTCATTATTGAAAACTCGACTTTTACCGATTGTTTTTTTACCGCCAACCACGCCTCCAATTACCTGCCGCTGCGGGTGCGCCTGCCGGAGCAGAAAACGGATATACTTAAAATCCTGGATAGTGTCATCATCAGCGGCGATAGCGCCCGTCTCAAGCCGGAGCACCTGCGCGCGCTTTAGCTCCGGCTCCGGGGAATCGCGGAAAGGAAGACCGATTATGGATATTACCGTCATCAAGGCCCGTGACCTTTCCGAGGCCTGGTTCCTCTGTCTTTGCCGCACCCTCCAGGATGGCCGCGAGTACAAAATCGACCGCGGAAGCTATGCGGGGCAGCGCCGTAAGGAGATGGACTTGGCGGTCGTGCAGATCGAGTTTCCCGCCACCAGGCCGCTCGTGCCGGACGTGCCGCCGGGCGTTCCCCCGCCCAGCACCATGGACTATGTCGAGAGTTACCTCCCTTATCTCATGACCTCCCACATTAAAGAGGGGGAGCAGTACACCTACGGGCAGTACCTGGAAAGGCAGATAGCGGAAGTCATCAAGATGTATCAACAGGATGGCTTCAACACCAACCAGGCTTACATGGCGGTGGGGAATGAAAAGTCCATTGATTTGCCTGATCCTCCCTGCCTGCGCATGATAGATACCAGGGTGCGGGATGGCAGGCTCAACTTCGTGGTGTATTTCCGTTCCTGGGACCTCTGGGCCGGCTTTCCTTCCAACCTGGCGGCTATCCAGCTGCTCAAGGAGTACATGGCCGGGGAAATAGGGGTGGAGGACGGGGAAATCGTTGCCATGAGTAAAGGCCTGCACCTTTACGAGTACGCCTGGGACCTGGCCAAAGCGGTGGTCAGGGTGGAGTAGGGAGTTTTACATTAACATAGAGGAGATTTATCGTGGATAACATTAACGCCGTGGCGGATATGATCATAAACTCGGAGAAAATCGTGGTCTTCACCGGGGCCGGTTTCAGCACGGAGTCGGATATTCCTGATTTCCGCGGCCCTCAGGGTGTCTGGAGCAAGTTTGACCCTGACGAGCTGAACCTCCCCAATTTCCTTCGCAGTGAAGAAATCAGGGAAAAATACTGGCAGGTGCACCGCCTGTTTTGGGAAGCCGTCAAGGACGCCAAGCCCAACAGCGGCCACTACGCGGTAGCAGGCTTACATAATATGGGCAAGCTGGACTGCGTTATCACTCAGAACACGGACGGCCTGCACCAGAAAGCCGGCCTGCCGGATGAAAAGGTGCTCCAGCTTCACGGCACCATGCACTATGTGGACTGTCTTAGCTGCGGTAAGCGCTTTCCGCGGGACTACGCGCACCAGAAAATGCTGGCCGGTGAGGCTGTCCCGCGCTGCGGGGAGTGTAAGGGTATCCTCAAGCCGGCCACCGTGGCCTACGGCCAGTCCCTGCCCGTGCGGGAGACCGAGGCCGCCACGGATAGCTCCGCTGGCTGTGACTTGTTCCTGGTGGCCGGCTCGTCTTTAGTGGTCTACCCCGCCGCCCAGATGCCCCTCCTGGCCAAACGCAATGGCGCCAGGCTCGTTATCATTAACCTTACGGAAACACCCCACGATAATTACGCGGATGTGATTATCGCGGAAAAGACCGGGGAGACCATGTCCGCCATCGTGGCGCGGGTCAAGGCAAAGCAGCAGGCCTGACGCCGTAATAGCTATCGGGCCTCCCCTTTTCCCCCCGCCCCGGATATCCCGGACCTGCCGGAATCCCTGGTGAACGCCATGTCCTCGCCCAAAGTCGCCAAAGCGTTCTGGCTGTGATATGATTTCTTGGGGGTGTTTTTTACCCCGCAGGAACGCGAGGCTATTTTGATACCGGAGTTGGTCAGCTTTATTACCCGCCGTGAAGGACGCAAGTTCCGTCATTTGCGTCCTTCTATCCCGGACTACCTGGTGCGTGCCGGGAGCCTGGGCCAAAAGGACGGCGGTTCTCTCTACGTGCATATTCCCTTCTGCCGCTCGCTCTGCCCGTTCTGCTGTTTCAACCGCTATCTCTTTGATGAAAGCCTCGCCCGCCGCTATTTCGCCGACCTCAAGCAGGAGCTGGAGATGTATATCCGGCGGGGCTTTAAGTTTTCGGAAATCTATTTCGGCGGCGGCACGCCCACCGTTATGATGGATGAGCTGGCCGACTTTGTGGCGTTGCTGCATCGGGAGTTTTCGGTTAAGGAGATTTCCCTGGAGACTACCCCCCGCGAGCTTACTGCGGAGAATGTCCGGCTGCTGCAATTGATGGGCGTTAACCGGCTCTCGGTAGGGGTGCAGAGCTTTGATGAAAAAGTGCTTAAGACGATGGGGCGCGTCAACGGCCCGGCGGACGAAGTGAAAAGCCGCCTGCTGGCCGCCCAGGGCAAGTTTGCCACGCTGAATGTGGATTTCGTCTTTAATTTCCCCGGCCAGACCGTGGCGCAGTTTGAAGCCGATGTGGCGGCCTTCAAGGAGCTGGGACTCGACCAGGCTACCTTTTATCCCCTGATGGCCTCGCCGCACAAGAAGGACGCCATGGAGCGGCGCTTCAATAAGGTGGATTTTTCCCGGGAGAAGCGCTTTTACGATGTTGTTCTCCGGGAGCTGTATCACGGCGGCTATACCGCCTCTACCGCCTGGTGCTTTTCCCGCGGCGAACGCCTCATTGACGAGTATATTATCAAGTCGGACGACTATATCGGCATCGGGTCGGGCTCGGTCAGTATCATGGCGGGAAATTTCTATATCAACTCCTTTTCCCTGGAGCGCTACCACGAGATGATTGCCGATGGTAAACTGCCGGTGGTGGGCTGGCGGCGTCTCGCTCAAAAAGAGAGCCGGCGCTATTACCTCCTGACCAAGCTCTTCGGGCTGACGGTGGCTATGCCTGCCCTGCGTCAGCGCTTCGGTCTCAAAAAGGGCAGCGGCCTGGGTCTGGAGCTGGCTTTTCTCCGGGCGGCCGGCGTCGTTAAAGGCGACGGCACCCTCCGCGTCACGGAAAAAGGCATGTACACCGTCAGTGCCATGATGCGCGATTTCTTCGCCGCCCTCAACACCCTCCGTGAATACTGCATCGAGCACCAGGTCTAGGTTCCCTCCCCCCTTATCCCCCCGCTCACCCTGAGTGAGCGACTTTGTCGCCATCCCGCACCGATTCGTACCTCATCCGGTGTCCCGCATGACCATGGGGAATCGGGACATGACGCAGGAATCGGGACTTGTCGAAGGATCCAGCGCAGCCTTGCCCTGCCATGACCATCAAAAAAATGTCATTCCAGCGAAGCCGTGCCCCGTATGACAATCGGGGGCTGGAATCCACCCTCTGCTGGCCTCATTATTCGGGGTATAGACACCCAAAGACTAGGCATAAATTCCCCTCAGCCCTCCGCCAATTACAAACTCCATTCCTCCCTCCCCCTCTCTGTCAACGGAGAGGGGGACACAGGGGGTGAGGTCAGTCCTCCCCTGGTGCTTTTTTAGAGTTTAGATATTAGTATTTAGAGCTTAGATATCAGGCTTTAGAGCTTACTATTCCGCGTCACCATCCCCTTCCTTTTCTCCACTAACCCCTATATACTAAAAACTGTTAACTGTAAACTCTTAACTGTCAACTGTTTACTCTAAACTCTCCCTTACCCCTCTTAACATAAACTAAAAAACAAATACCCGGATTTTGTAGCTGATTTAACATAAACAAAAAAACAAATGATTACGTACAAATCGTATTTGCACCTTAACAAAAAAAATAAAAAAAACAAATGACAAATCCGGTAGGGTTTCCGGTGGGGAAAAAGTCCTTACTTGAAGGCGGTGTGCAGACCCGCCGCCCCGAAGAAAAGCGGCTGGTAACGCACTTCGCGGAAACCCTCCCCCAGCAGCATCTCCCGCACTTCCGTAGGGGAGTGATAGTGCCGGGCGGACTCCGCCAAATAGTGGTACGCGCCCTTGTTGCCGGAAAGCAGTTGCCCCGCCGGCCCCACGTAGGCGCGCAGGTAGAGGTGGAAACACGCCCGGATAAAGGCGTTCTCCGGCTGGCTGGACTCCACGGCGATATACCGCCCCCCCGGTTTCAGCACCCTCAGTACCTCGGCCAGGTGCGGCGGCCCGAGCGGGTTCTTGTAGGTCAGGTTGCGGAAAGCGAACGATATCCCCACCCGGTCGAAAAAAGCGTCGGGGAAGGGCAGGTGCGTGGCGTCCCCCTCGATAAAGCTCACCTTGACCCCGGCCTGCTCTGCTTTCTGCCGCGCCTTGGCCAGCATCGGCGGGGAGTAGTCCAGTCCGGTTACTTCCGTGTCTTTACCCGCCAGCCTGGCTATATTGATGGAGAGGTCGCCGGTGCCGCACCCGATATCGAGGATTCTTTTCGGGCCGTCTTCCAGGCAGGCCAGCGCCGCCTTTCGCCGCCACCGCTTGTCCATCCCCAGCGTTATAATGCTGTTGATAAGGTCGTAGCGGGGGGGTACGGCGGTGAACATGCCGTGCAGCGGGCGGGGTGCCTCCGGGGCGTTCTGGTTTTCCATTTTCTTAAACGGCGTGCGCCAGGATATATCCTATGCCTATTAAAAGCTGTGTTCCCATCACCACCATCACGTTGGCGGCCATGCCCGGCATGAATCGGGCGGGGTCTTCGGAATGGAAGGAGCCTCGCGTCGCCCGTATGGTCAGCGGGAGCGTCAGCAGCCCCAGCAGCGTCCAGGCGGGCATGTGGGGGTTGATATCGCCCCAGCCGATTGCCACCCAGGCGATAATCCAGGCGTAAACCGCGTAGGCCGCCACCGTATAAACAGTCGCCGCGTTTTTCCGCCCGATGGCGATGGGCATGGTGCGGCGGCTGGCGATTTTATCCGCTTCCACGTCCGGGAACTCGTTGAGCAATAGCAGGTTGTGCACCAGCAGGGCGGAGGGGACGCAGGCGATGATGGCGTCACCGGTATAAGCCCCGGTCTGCACGAAGTACATGCCCAGTATCGGCAAAGCTCCAAGGCCGACGCCGGCGCTCCACTCCGGCCAGGGGCGCTTGAGGATAAAGGGGCTGTAAAGCACGATAAAAAAAGTGGCTATTATCAGCAATGGCAGCAGTTGCCAGCCGCTTACTACGATAAAATATACCCCGATGGGTACTGAAAGCAGGAAACAGCCTATTCCCAGCCAGAGAACCTGGCGCGGCGTGAGCAGGTTGGCGGGCAGGATGCCGCTGCCGCCGCTGAACGGCGTGCGTATCGCCGCTTGGTCGACGCCGCTGCGGAAATCGAAATAGTCGTTGAGGATGTTGACACTGGCGTGGGCCAGCAGCAGCCCGAAACCGGCCAGCACGGCGTGCCAGATGTTGACCTCGCCGTCATACCAGGCCACGGTGGTACCCATGAAAGCCAGCACCACGGATAGGATGAGGAACTGGGGGCGTGTTTCCAGGAACCAGAATCTTAATTTACTCACAAAACATGCTGCTTTAACCGGCTTTTTTAGGGACAGTTATATTATACCATCCTGCCGCGTCTTATGGCGATAATCCCCCTGACTAGAGGTCCAGTTGCACTGGGCCTTTGGTGCCGGGCGCGGTAGGACCATCGTAGGACATTTCTTTACCGTTCATCGTCTTGGTAAAGCGGGGAGAAAGGAGGATGGCGTGGAACAGGATAGGCTTATCGATTTTCCTGAAATTCAGCGGGCAGTGTACCATGCCCTTGGGGATAAATATGATAGTGGGTTTATTGATGAGGTGTGGTTCCTGCTCGTCCCCGATGCAGAAATCCACTTCCGCCTGAAAAGAGCTGAACAGGTCCGGTAGCTGACCGCCGAGGAATATAAGGTATTCATCAACCTCATGGGTATGCGGTTCTCTTTCCAGGTATATCGGCTCCACGAATAGCTGCCAGCCCATGTTGAGGTTAGCGCCGGGAATTTGGCGGGCGCCCCGGAAATAGGCCTGCGGCCCGGCTACCGCCGGCAGATTGGACGGCTCTTTGAAGTCGGTCAGGAAGAACTGGTCATATTTGTTATTGGTCATTGGTTAACTCTCCCCTCATTCGGTAAAATATCCTGGACTGTGGCGCTCATTTACTCATTAATTTATCTGATATATAAAGTGCTGTCAAATAGAGGATAAAAACCTATCAATTAACGTGTGTTACAAGAGATAACAGATATTATACAAGCTGATAATTGTATAACAACTGGGTAAAAGATAAAAAAGTGCAGGCCTTACCCTGAGCACGGATAGGAAATATTTCAGCAGTCTTAACCGTCAAAGAAGACAGTGCTTCTTTAAATACAGGTTACCCGCTATTGTGCCCGGAGTAAAGGCCTGCGCAAGTTAGCTTTAGCCATCCGTCTGGCGCTGGTCGCCGTTATTTAAAAAACGGCGATTGTTCGACGTGCCGGACCTTCAAAGCTTCGAAAGCATCATCAAGAGCGATAACTTCCTGCTTGACCTTATCTTCCAGACTGGAAAGGTTTTCAACTACCTCATTGATACGGTCATTCAGGGCATCGGCTTTGCGGGCAGACTCTTCTCTGACCTTGGCTACCGCGGCCTCGGCGGCTTTCTTGGCGGCTTCAGCGGCTCTCTCACCGCTTTCTCTGGCCTGGTCGGCGGCTTCCCGGGAATCACGGGCAGCAGCCTGCGCCAGTTTAACCGCATCCTCAACGCGCCGGATGTAATTCTCCAGTTCGTCGAGAATTACTGGGAGGGGCTTGGTCATGATAGCCGGTTGTATTTCTTCGGGTTCAGGAGAACCGTCGGTCGATTTATGGGGGTTCTTAATCATTTGAGTAGCTCCTTATATGACTTAAAAAAGTCGCAATATTCTATTTTAATAATCGTTTCTCAACACCCGCAGCCATTTCAACCAGGGTGGAGTTCAGCAGCCGGGCGAGAGCTAAAGCTTCTTCCGCGGTTTTCTGGACCTTGAAAATGGCATCGGCGGCCACTCTGGAAGCCTCGCTGGCGGCTTTTTCACCGGCACGGCGGGCTTCTTCAGCTGCTTTGCGGGCATCAGCCGCGGCCTCGTTAGACAGCCGGATGCTATCTTCAATCTCATCAAGAATCTGGGGGAGAGGTTGAGTCATAATTTTCTTGGGTTTCATTTCGGTTACCACGTTTTCTCCTTATAAGGCATGCCTCGCGGCAGTCTCTCACTAATTATATTATTTATTTTATTTACCACACAATTTCAAAGGTATGGTATGCCAACAAGATGGAGAAGGACGGTCTGTAATAGAACTCGTCCTTCCCCGGGAGTACATATTAAGTTACGATACTATATACATATATTATTTTATTTAGAAACCCAGACCGAGAGCGGAAAGACCAACGCTGATGGCAACGGCACCGAATACCGAGGCCAGCATGGCAACAATCAGGAACACGATAAATTCCCAGGAACCGAGTACTTTACGCACTAAAGCGGTAGGGATGGCTTCCGCGGCTTTTCTACCAGCTTCTTCGGCGGCTCTGGAAGCAGCCTCCGCTGCGGCGATAGCTTGCCTGGCAACATCTTCCGCCCTGGAGGCGGTAGCTTCTGTGGCGCGCCTGGCTTCTTCAGCGGCGGCGTGGGCAGCCCTGGCCACTTCTTCGGCACGCTTGGCGGCTTCCTGAGCCGCCATTTTAGCGGCTTCAGCGGCTCTAGCGGCGTTTTCACCTACGGATTTGGCAGCGGCTTCAGCGGCTTCCTTGGCCCGCATGGAGGCTTCCGCAGCTTTCTTGGCAGCTTCCTCAGCGGCTTTTTGAGCTTTCAGGCTGGCAGCTTCTGCAGCTTCCTTGGCCAGCATGGCGGCTTCAGTAGCTTTCTTAGTTGCCTCTTCAGCAGCTTGTTGCGCTTTAAGACTGGCGGCTTCGGCAGCTTTCTTGGCTTCTTCCGCGGCTTTTTGAGCTTTCAGGCTGGCAGCTTCCGCAGCTTCCTTGGCCAACATGGCGGCTTCAGTAGCTTTCTTGGCTGCCCCTTCAGCAGCTTGTTGCGCTTTCAAGCTGGCGGCTTCGGCAGCTTTCTTGGCTTCTTCCGCGGCTAGTTTGGCTTCTTGTGCAGCTTTTCTGGCGTCTTCGCTGGCGGTCCTGATAGCGGTTTCAGCCTTACGTGCAGCTTCCGCAGCGGCAGCCCTGGCGGCTTTTTCAGCTTCCAGGGAAGCGGCGCGGGCGGCATCGGCAGCGGCTTCAGCAGCCTTGGCCATGGCTTCCGCCTGTTTTACCATCTGGTGCAGCGCCTGGGAGGCGGCTTCTATGGCTTCATCACCGGCCATATCCGCCAGGGCAGCTTTCTTGCGGGTCTTGTCAGCTACCTGGATACCCTTGGCAGCAGCAGCTTTGGCTTCCTGACCGGCTTCTTCCACCCTCTCGGCGAGTCGGCCGGTAACTCTAGAAGCGGCATCAATAGCCTCATCGCCGGCGGCGTCAGCAGCTTGAGCTCTCAATTGTACTACATCAGCAGCCTGGTAGGCGCTGGCGGCAGAGCGTTTGGCTTTCCTGCCGGCTTGTTCAGATTTAACGGCGGTTTCCGCCGAGAATGTATTGGTAAGTTCAGCCCGGGCTGTTTTAGCGTCTTTGGCATCATCATCCGCCAGTTTGCCGGCGGCGTTGGCCGCTTCAATAGATTCGTGGACGGACTGGGTAGCTATGGAAGCTTTTTCCTGGGCGCGGGCGGCGGCTTCTTCCGCAGCTTTTTCCGCGGCGGCCAGAGCGGCCTTAGCGGCGAGTTCTATTTCCTCCATCTTGCGGGTAGCTTCATTGGCGGCTTCTTCCGCGGCTCTCATGGCCTCTTCCGCCTTACGTGCAGCTTCCGCAGCAGCGGCTTCCGCAGCTCTCATGGCAGCTTCTGCAGCGAGCCTGGCAGTCTCACTGGCTTTTTCTGCCCGCCTGGTGGCATCCCCGGCAGCTTTAGTTGCTTCCGCTCCGGCTTGCTGTGCCAAGCGGACAGCTTCCTCGGCGGCAAGCTTGGCGGCGGCACTGGCTTCCTCGGCTTGACGGGAGGCTTCCTCGGATTTCTTGGTAGCATCAGAGGCGGCTTTTTGTGCCGCTTTGGCGGCCGTTTCAGCGGCGGCGCGGGCAGCGTCCGAGGCAACCTGAGCTTTCTTGGCGGCTTCTTCCGCGGCTTTACGGAAAGATTCGATAGCGGCCTTGGCGCTAGCGTCAGCTTCCTCAGCTTTACGCATGGCGGCTTCGGCGGCGAGCCGGGCGGCTTTGGCGGTTTCTTCCGCTTTGCGGGCAGCGTCCGCGGCGGCTTTGGTAGCCGTCTCGGCGGCCAGCTGACCGGCCCTCTTGGCTTCCTCGGCGCGTTTCTCAGCTTCGGAAGAAGCTTTGGTAGCCGCGGCGGCAGCTTCTTTGGCCGCTCTCGCTGCCTCTTCGGCTTTACGGGCGGCTTCCGCCGCTGCCCGGATATTCTCGTCCATTTCATCGAGAATCTGAGGGAGCGGTTTACTCATTATTTTGGGAGATTTTGCAGTCTTCTCTGGTTCCGGGGAAAACTTACCAACCATGTGCGTTCTCCTTTATTTGCCTATTATCGTTCACAGGGCAGTATTTTCACTGCCTCGAAAGGCTCTAAACGGATATTATTATAGTACTATTTTATGTAATTTGCCAGATGTCTGCCACAATATTTTCGTATATATTTGCGTATTTTCATAATCGCACTGGTAAATAGGTGCCCCGGAAAAAGAAATATTATTGGCCGGGAGATTCAATAGTTGCAAAATAGTAAAAAATATGTTAATAATAAATTACGAATCATGTTTTATTGATACATGAATCAATCCTTCATGTAATAATATCACCACGATGGATTAGTGTCAACATTGTTCCGTGAGCCTGTTGGTATATCCAGGAGAAATAACATGCCAGAGTGGACTTTTATAACCAGACATGCAGTAGTCCTCAGTTTAATCTCCAAGCAGCCGCGTATTACTGCGTTAGAGCTTGCCATGGCGATGGGCATCACGGAAAGGGCGGTTAGAAAAATCATCGCGGACCTGGTCGCCGGTGGATATATCCGTAAAAAGCCGGAAGGCAGGGGAGTGAGATACCGTATCAATCCGCATCTGTCACTGCGGCGGGACTCCCATTTGGAAGTAGCCGTAGGTGATTTGCTTAAAGCCCTTGGCTGGAAGAAAGACGAGCAAATTCTCTGATACTCTCCAGTAAAACGCTTAATTACGATAAATCCTACCCTTAACGTTAACCTCTTTTCCCAGAGCATCCCCGCCGGTTTTCAGAAATCAATTTACCCGTGTTATAATGCTCACGTCAGGCAGTAGCGTTGTAGCATGCCAGGAGATAACATAAAACATGTTCTTGAAACCTGATAGTCTTACCGAGTTGTCCTGCGGGCAGTTCGAAGAATTTATCATATCGATGGGAGAGCCTGGTTACCGCGCCGGACAGCTCAGGAAATGGGTTTATGAGAAGTTGGCATTTTCTTTGGCAGAAATGACCGACCTGCCGCTGGCGTTTCGTGAAAGATTGGCGCAGGAGACAAAATTACATAGCCTGGAGCGAATCCAACAGTCGACCGGAAAAGATGGCACGGTAAAGTCTTTATTCGCTCTGGCTGACGGCAACACTGTGGAAGCGGCGCTGATGTATTATGGCGGGGAGGATGGGGGAGAGCGCCGGACGGTCTGTGTTTCTACCCAGGCGGGGTGCAGTATCGGATGCCCTTTTTGCGCCACCGGCCAGCAGGGGTACCAGCGCAATCTCACCTCGGGTGAGATAATTGACCAGGCATTGTATTTTGCGGGCTTTCTGAGAGACAATTCCAGGGAAAGCGGGGACCCGGCAGGAAAAACCGGTGGACGCGTTTCCAACATCGTTTTTATGGGCATGGGGGAGCCTCTGGCGAATTATGACGCTTTATGGCAGGCAGTAGAGACGCTGAACGCGCCGGAGTGTTTTAAACTGGGGGCGCGGAACATGGTAATTTCCACGGCCGGGCTGGTGCCCCAGATTAAGCGCCTGAGTAAAGAAAAGCTGCAGGTAGGCCTGGCAGTATCCCTCCACGCCAGTGATAATAAACTCCGGGATAGACTGGTACCGGTAAACCGCAAATATCCGCTGGAAGATCTTATTCAGGCCTGCCGGGAATACAGTCTGGTGAAGGGGCGGCGCCTGAGTTTTGAATATATACTTTTTAACGGCCTTAATGATTCCCCGGAGCAAGCGCGTACCCTGGCAATGCTTATCCGGGGCATTAAATGCCACGTTAACCTTATCCCCGCCAACCTTACCTCGGAAAAAGCTTTCCAGCCGCCACCGTACCACCGGGTGCTGGCTTTCGAGGAGACATTGAAGCAGTGTCATGTTAATGTAACCTTACGCGAGCGGCGCGGGCAGGATATTGACGCCGGGTGCGGTCAGTTGCGGAGCCGCTACCTTAAAGAGACCGGTAGGGAGCGAAAGAAAGACTCAAGATGGGAAAAAGCGAATCATGTCTCATGAAACGATTCTGTGGATAGCCTTTGCCATCATTGTGCCGGTGGCGCTGGGGCTGGACTTGGGAGTCTTCCAGCGCCAGGCGCATAAGGTTAAAGTAAAGGAGGCGCTGCTGTGGAGCGCCGTTTGGATTTCCCTCGCGTTGTTGTTCGGTCTCAGCATCTACCTGATGCTCGGCTCGGAGAAGGCATTGAATTTCTTCACCGGGTACCTGGTGGAGGAATCCCTTAGTGTTGATAACCTGTTCGTCTTTCTGCTGATATTTACTTACTTCTCCGTACCGGAGCAACACCAGCATCGCGTCCTTTTTTGGGGTATCGTGGGGGCGATAGTCATGCGCGGCATTTTCATCGCCACCGGCATAACGCTGCTGGACAACCTCCACTGGGTTATTTATATCTTCGGGGCTTTCCTGATCTTTACGGGGATAAAATTGGTCACGCAGAAAGACAGGGAGCTGAAACCGGAGAAGAACCCCGTGCTGCGGCTTTTCCGCAAGTTTATGCCTATTACCAAACGGTTTCACGGCAGCCGGTTTTTCGTGAAAGGCAAGAGGTATCTGCTGGCCACGCCTCTTTTACTGGTGCTGATCGTCATCGAGACCACGGATATTATCTTCGCGGTGGATTCGGTCCCGGCTGTTTTGGCGATAACGCGGGACCCGTTTATCGTGTACACGTCAAATATCTTCGCGATTCTGGGACTGCGGGCGATTTACTTTGCGTTAGCCGGCGTGATACTGCGGTTGCGCTTTCTTAACTATGGTCTGGCGGTAATCCTGGTGTTCCTCGGGGTGAAAATGGTAGTCTCCGCCGATTTCTTTCACGTAGAAATTTCACAGATAGTGTCTCTAGGAGTGGTAATAGGGATATTGGCAATATCGGCGATAGCCTCCGTACTCATACCGGAAAAAAACGGGAAAACGGATGATTCGGCAAAAGAATAGGCTGGTATTATTATTCTTGACCGGTGCCGTAGGGTGGCTGTCCTCTAACCTTTGGTGATTCCTTTTTTCAGCAGCTCGTCAAAAGCGGTGAACCATTTTAGCTTGAGGTCATCGTTCCAGGACGGGTCGAAATCAGGAAACTTGGAGAGCAGCATACCATTCCAAGATGAAGCCTTTGGTATTTCGTCCACAGCTTGTGGAATTTCCGCATTCCGCTTTGTCCTATTTACCGCTTTCTTGGATATTACTTTAGTACCAGCGCCGGAATAGGCCGATCTGGTCCGTTTGGTAATAAACGGTGATAGCGGCATGCCGGCATCATTAGCCAGCGCGATAAAGAATTTCACGCATTTCCGGCTGACATCATCGGTCAGTTGGAAGGTGTTATGGAATACTTCAACCAGTTGCGCGTAGGTGGCGTTTTCCAGCTCCAGGGTGCTCTCCAGGACAAAGCTGAACGCGTCAAAAGCGATGATGCGGAGAAGCTGTGCCCGCTGCTCTCCCCGGGCGGACACCAGCGGCTTAAGGCGTTCCAGCGGCTTGCCATTGGCATCGATTAGGTTCAGAAAACGCAGGGCCGCCATCAGCTGGATGCCGGTGCTGCCGGACAAAGTCTCCCCCCAGTAGCTGCGGTCGATACGGGAAGGCATTTGCTCCTGTAAGCGTTCTATAAAATTATGGAAGGTGCGGTAAGAGACATAAGGGGGCAGGTGTTTGCGTCCTTTTTCAATGACCATAATCAACCCTCACTTAATGTTAACCATTATATGCCAAAAGAGGACAAGTTACAAGCATTATATTCTGGAAACACGGAAAAATGTTTCTGGTAAACAGCGTGGTGCGTTATGGAATTATTACGGGACGCCCGAGAAACAGTAAGGACAATATTTAGAGGCTGGTGTTGGAATAGGGTAAGATTAATTATCGTTTTGAATAAACGGTAAAAACGCACAAAATTTTAAAGGAGGGACTTAATCAAATGGCTACCCCAATCGAGTACCAAAAACTTATGACGGAAATCGTTTACATCAATCTCCCCGGGCCGGAAGATGCGGCGCCCAACATGACCGGCGGCGAACTGCTGCATGGTTTCCTGGCTGAACTATACCGGATTCCGAACAACGAGTTCAAAGAGCACCTTCATGCTCTCTGCAACAAGTGGAACATCCGCTTCCGCGATACCAGAGGTAAATAGCAAATACTCATATATATATATAAGGTAAGAACCTGCCATGCAGGCGGCGGCAACGCCGTAAAGGAGGTATAAGTGAAAAGAGACAGGATAGGCGCTATCGATGTCGGAACAACCAAGGTATGCACAATCATGGCCGATGTCCGCGATGACGAGGGCATTCGCGTTTTGGGAGTTGGTGTAGTCCCATCGCGTGGTCTCCATAAGGGCCTGGTGGTCAACATTAACGAAGCCAAAGAATCGATAAGACAATCGGTACGGATGGCGGAACAGATGGCCGGGCGGAGACTGGAATCGGCTTATATTGGCGTTACCGGCAGGCACATTTCATCGGTGAATAACAAAGGTTCCATCTCTATTACGCGCAACAATCAGGTGGTCCACCCGGATGATCTGAAGCGTGTCCTGGATGTAGCCCGCATCGTGAAAGTGCCTACCGAACAGAAGCTTCTCCACGTTATTCCCCGCGAATACGTGGTTGATGGCCAGGGGCATGTTAAAAACCCCGTCGGCATGCACGGTTTCCGCCTGGATGTGGAAACCCATATTATTACTGCGGGTGTAACCTCTATACAGAACCTGACCAAATGCATCCGCGGCATCGGCGTAGAGGTAGAAGACCTGGTAATGGAACCTCTCGCCAGTGCTGAGGCGGTACTGGAGACGGAAGAAAGACAGGACGGTGTACTGCTGGTGGACATCGGCGGCGGCACCACGGACCTGGCGCTCTTTAAAGATGACACCATTTACCACACTTCCGTATTGCCTGTAGCCGGCTATCAGGTAACCCGCGATATCTCGGTAGGGCTGGGCATTACTTATGAGCTCGCCGAGGAAATGAAAAAGAGATACGGTGATGTGACCCCCAAGGACGTAGATATGAACCCGAAGGAAATAGCCATTACCGGGGACGGGCACAGTATCTCTTATAATGACCTTTCTGATATTATCCGCGTCAGGGTTGAGGAAATGCTGCGGCTTATTATGCTGGAGCTCCCCCAATCCGATTACCGGAAATTAATCCCGGCCGGACTGGTAATAACCGGCGGCGGCGCCAACCTTAACGGTATTGCCGAATTGGGGCAGAAGATAACCAGGATGCCGGTCAGGCTTGGCTATCCGATGAAACTCCGCGGTGTGGGAGACGTACTGGACAATCCCGCCCATGCCACCGGCGTCGGTCTCCTTTTGTGGAACCTTAAGAAACAGAGCCATGATAAATCGGCGGCGCCAAAGGTCAGTGAAAAAGGACCGCAAGGCATCATGGCACGTATACTCAAACTCTTTAGAAAATAACAATTGAATATATTGATGGAGGGCTGTAATGGCAAAATCAAGTTATATCTCCAGCGGCGCTAGAATAAAAGTAATCGGGACCGGGGGTGGCGGCTGCAACGCGGTATCGAGAATGGTCCGCGAACACCTGCGCGGGGTTGAGTTTATCGCGATGAATACGGACGAGCAAGCCCTCGAAATTACCGAGGCAATGCAGCGTGTACAGCTGGGTGGAAAGGCCACCCGCGGCCTGGGTGCCGGCGGGGACAATCTTATCGGCCGCAAGGCAGCTGAGGAAAGCCGTGATGCCATCGCCGAAGTGGTCTCCGGAGCGGATATGATTTTCATCACGGCCGGCATGGGTGGGGGTACTGGCACCGGCTCGGCTCCGATAATCGCTGAAATGGCCAAGAAGAGCGGGGCGCTCACTATCGCCGTGGTGACCAAACCATTTTCTTTCGAAGGTACGCACCGGAACAAGACCGCGGAAGAAGGCATCAAGGCCTTGATGCAGAACGTAGATACCCTGATTATTATCCCCAACGACCGTCTGCTCGACTTGTGTGACCAGAAAACGAGCGTGGACGGGGCATTCCGCCTGGCGGATGAAGTGCTGCACCATGGTGTGCAGTCAATTGCCGAGGTTATCACCGTACCCGGCCTGATTAATCTGGACTTCGCTGATGTACGGACGATAATGAAAGACGCCGGTCCGGCCTGGATGTCCATCGGGCGGGGGACGGGACAGAACCGCGCCATAGATGCCGCCAGAGAAGCCCTGGCCAGCCCGCTGCTGGATGTATCCGTGCACGGCGCCAAGGGTGTGCTCTTCAACATCGCCGGCGCGTCTCTCACCTTATTTGAGGTCAATAATGCCGCTGAGATAATCCGGCAGGCGGTGGACCCGCAGGCCAACGTAATATTCGGCGTAATGCTGGACCCCAACATGGGCAATGATGTTCGGCTTACCCTGGTTGCTACTGGTTTCCAGTCCAGGGAGGACATGGCCGGAGATGTCAAAGAAAAAGAGTTGACCCGTCTGCTTAAGGGCATCGGGGATGATGAACTGGATACGCCTTCCTTCGCCCGGCAGCGTACCGCTTATCAGCCTTCCAGGACCAGTCCCGGCAGGAGAAACTAACACTACTATTAGGAACAGGAAAGGAGCGCCCTAGTGACAATTATTGATGTTGCCATTAACCAGGACAGGACTTGCATGAGCCAGCTGATGAAGAAATTCGTAGGCAACCGGTGCTGCCTGGGACTGCTCAGGTTTTTCGCGATACACCCCAACGGACGGTTCAGCCACCTGGCGGTGGTACATGCCATCGATGAAGCCGGGAGCCGACTGGAAGTAGAACAGGCGTTGAAACAGATGGCCGATGAAGGCTTGCTTTCGCCGGTTAGTGAAAACGGAAATGTCTTTTACAGGCTGACCAAGGAAGAGGCAACCCGGAAGCTGATACTGAACGTGGCGCTCCTGGACTGGCGTGATTGGCAGTTGGTACTGGAGCATGTGTAGTCGGCCACACTAAAAAAGCGGAAAAGAAGGGCTTTCCTGGCCGGTCCGGGGATATAATAATAGAAACAGAGACACCGGTTAGGCTATAATAGAAAGAAAAGAACCGGCAAAGGAAAGAATATAATGGGCAGAAAAGCAGAAAAACAATCACAGCGCAGGTCATATAAAGAAGCATTCAAAGACGTGAAGCACGGGCATGGTACCCGGCCTGTAAGAAAGAAACAGGAATCGGCTCTGGGCAGATAATCACAAACCAAGGGTCGCTTCCTCTTAATGGAGGGATAATCATGACAACTGGAACGGTAATGCGTCTGGTTGGTGAGCATGGCTATGGTTTTGTCTCCAGCAACGCTGGAAAAGATATATTTTTCCATTACAGTCAGCTTGAAGGCATTAAATTCGGGGCTCTTAAAGAAGGGCAAAACGTAAGCTATAAGGTGGGGTTGGGAGAGAAGGGACTCGTGGCTAAAGACGTTAAGTTGTGCCGGTCGATATAATAGCGTCCGCTACAACGATAAACTGGACCGGGGCCGACTAAAAAGAGGCGGTTCCGGAGGGGTGGGGAAAGAGCCTTAAGCCGCTGCAAAGGCGCGGCGGAAAAAAGAATAAGGAACACTGAAGAAAGTCTGCTAATGCAGGCTTTCTCTTTTGTGCGCGGTTTTTTTCGGCCGGTACAAAAAAGTATTGAAAGAGGGGTTAGGCATACGCTCCGTCATCATAGCACCAACAACGATAATGACCGCAAGTCTAAAAATAACCTGCTGCGTTTTCACGGGGACGCCGCTTCTTCCGCGGTGGAAGAAGCGGCCATCAATTACCAGTCCCCGTCAATAATAGCGGCGGGGGCCAACGCGCAAAGCGTGTCTATCCTGGCCACAATGGTCAATCTGTGCCTGTCCCTGGTATGCATCAAAGCGCCGGCGCTTATCGAGCGTCTGGGACAGACCAAGCGCGGCGCCGTAATCCTCAGCTTTTTAAACTTGCTGGTATGGGTACCGCTTATCCTGGCTTTCCTGTTGTCCAACATGGGCATTACGCCGGTTTGGCTGGCTATGCTGTGGCTGGTAAACGTCATGCCTGGGATACTGCTAAGTTTCCAACGGGACAACTGGATGTCCAACATCGTGCCGCCGCAGACTTTGGGACGTTATCTGGGACAGCGCCTGGCAATAAAGAGCGCTTTTTACCTGGGCGCTTTCTGCCTGCTGGGGTTCATGCTGGATGCTCAGGGAGAGAAAAGCCTGATAAGCTTCGCCTTCATATTTATTATCGCGCTGGTGATGTCCGCGTTTGATTTTGTCATTTTCACCCATATGCACGAGCCGGTGAAGAAAGAGCCCGTGAAACCGGCGCCGGAACCGCCTGTAATAAAATTCGGCCTGTTCAGCTATATAAAGGAGTTAAAAGAGAAGAAACTCAACTTGTTCATCGGATTTACATCTTTGTTCTACCTTACGGTTGGATTGACCGGGCCGCTGTACGCGGTGTATATGCTGGAGGAGAAACATTTCACCTACCTGAGTTTTACGGTTATTATCGCCACGGAGTACCTGGCCAGGGTGGTCAGCGCGCCTTTCTGGGGTAAATATGCGGATAAAAAGGGCAATATCAAGGTGCTGGGCATCGTTTCCCGCATCATTCCAGCCGTCCCCATCGCCTGGCTGTTCTGCTCCAACATCGGTTACCTGGCCGCGGTCCAGATGATATCAGGCATATGCTGGGGAGCTTTCGACCTGTCCACCCAGAGCTACCTGTATAAAGTAGCGCCACCGGCGAAAAAGCTGAAATACATCGTCTATACCCGCTGTCTGATACTGCTTTCCACCGCCGTGGGCGGCTTAATCGGCGCTTACCTGGTCGATGGCGTTTTCATGATTTTCGGCAGCCGGCTACTGACCATCTTTATGATTTCCGGCTTCTTCCGGGCGGTGGTGGTAATGTACTTGATACCAAAATTGGTGGACCTGGCGGTATCCTACGGCAAACCCAAGTCGCCCCCTAAAGTTGAAATGGCGGTGCCCGGGACGCCCGTGACATCCAGGCGCGGCCTGTTTTATCAACAGCAGGAGTTAGCTGAAGAGCAGGTAAATTCTCCGGTCATCGAGTATAACGCGGTCAAGCTTTCCGCTGACCTGGAGGCGATGCGGCAACATAACCGGCTGCTGGAAGAGAGGCTGGCTAAAGCCCAGACGGCTAAAGAGGAAATACTTGCGCTGTCTAAAAATTTGCGGCGGAGCCAGCGGCGGACCTGGGTAACGGAAAAATTAATACAGCCGAATATCATCAAACAAGAAGCTGTTATGCCGGCTAAAAGTGTGCTGAATACCACACGTCGCAATTGGGCGGCCGCGGCCACCCCTGCAAAAGAGAAAAAGGTATCAGACCGCCCGGTGGTGTCAAAATCGTCACGCCGCCCCTGGTTCGGCGATTCGGAGATAGCCGCGGCTTATACCGCCAGAACAGCCGAGCCTGTATTACTGATGCCGAAAAAGGACATGGGTCGTACCGGTGCCGGCAATGGTCTTTACCACGATAATGCCGGCTGGACGAACTATCTTAGAGAAACGATGCAGTCCGTGATGCGGGAAAATCGCGACCTCAAAGCGGTGCCTGATATCAAGCCGGCGCCGATAGTGAGTACTGTACCTGCGAGAGTGTGCCGTCCGGAAAAGCTGCCGTTCCAAGGCAAACTGCCGGAACTGGTAAAGGTGCCGGTCTATCTGCGCTAAAGTCCGTGCTGAATAGCTAAAACGGCCGCCCGGGTGCGGTCCGCCACGCCGAGTTTGGCGAGGATAGCGCTCACGTGGTTGCGTACCGTACCCTCGGATAAATACAATTTATCCGCGATGTCCGCGTTGCTCAAGCCCCTGGCTATCAAACGCAGCACTTCCGTTTCCCTTTCGGTAAGGATATCGGTGATAAGTGTGGTCGGCTGGTTCTGGTGGCTGGAAGCCTGGCGCAATACCTTCCCCGCCACAGAGGGATCCACGTACGTTTTACCGGCCACCGTGCCCCTTATCGCCTTGACTACCTCCTCCCGGGAGGTGTCCTTCAGCAGATAGCCGGACGCTCCCGCCCGGATGGCATCTAGTACCCATTCGTCATCGTCATAGGTGGTCAGCACCAGGACTTTAACGGCGGGATATTCGGTACGTATCTGCCCGGTGGCTTCAATACCGTTCATCACCGGCATCTTGAGGTCCATCAACACCAGGTCAGGTGCTTTTTCCGCCACCAGCCTGACGGCCTCGGCGCCATCGCTCGCCAGGCCTATTACGTCAATATCCCGTTCGAGCTTCAGGAGCATTTCCAGTCCGTCCCGGACAATCGCCTGGTCGTCGCAGATAATTATTTTCATCAGCATCCCTTATTATATCGTTAGCTGCACGGTAGTGCCATTTCCCGGTTCGCCGGTTATTTTTAGTTCGGCGGCCATGAGCTGTGCTCTTTCCTGCATCACGGTAATCCCAAAATGCGCTGTTTTTTCACTTTTATTGATATCAAAGCTGATGCCGTCATCATGCACCGTTAGCACTGTTTTACCCTGTATAGACTCCAGTTTTACCGCGAGGTTTGTAGCGCGGGCGTGCTTTACCGCGTTGGTTACCGCTTCTTGCGCGATGCGGTAAATGCCCTGCTCCAGGTCCGGCGAGAGTACCGGCAGGCTTTTTGTAATGGACAGATCCAGGGCAAGTTTGGCGCGCGCTGCCGCGTCTTCCGCCATGGTTTTTAATGCCATCGCCAGCCCCAGGTCATCCAGGGGGCTGGCGCGGAGCGCCTTAAGCGCCCGCCGCGTTTCTTCCAGCCCGGCATGGGCGGCGGTTAAAGACTTGTCCAGTAGCAAGCGTGCCGCCGGCGGGTCGATATCCCAGTAGGCTTTTACCGTCTCCAACTGGACGGACAGGCCGCTTAAGGAATGCGCCAGGGTATCGTGCAACTCACGGGCCAGCCGGTTGCGTTCCCGGCTTGTGGTAAGCTGCTCCAGAGTGCCGGCGTAATGGGTCAATCGCAGATTGGCGGCTTCCAGGGACTCCTGCTGACGCCTTATCCGGCTCATCAAATAGCTGATGGAAAAGCCCACCGCCAGGTAAACGACAGCCTGAATCAGGGTAATCACCATCATTCCCTGAAAAGGCGGCGAACCGCGGTCAGACGAAGACCACATCGAAAGGAAATTCAGCCCCATAATCCCCAGGATGACGAATAGCATATACTGCCATTTATACTGCCAGGCAACCAGCAACAGACCGGTGAAGAGAAATGGGAGTATCGCCAGCACCTGTCCTTCCGGCAGGACGAAGCGGGGGCCGAGGGGAGACATTCGGCTGATAAGCTGATTCACGATGACCGGCATCACCGTGATGATGAAAATCATCAGCGGCAGGAAAGCCTTTTGCAGTGTTTCCTGCGCCCATCTCCAGTAACTCAGTCCCAGACAGAAAACGGCGATGTAACCCAGCAGCAGATAATAGTCCAGATTGCGAGGTTGCTGGCTCCAGAACGATTTACTGAGGATAGCCAGTATCACCAGATAGCCTATCCACAGGAAAGAGGTGAAGCGGATAAGACGTATCACATCCGGGCTGGGCGTAGTCCTTTTCATAATTACATTATAATGCCTGGTCAACTTCTACGCATGTGACTCAACTCATGTCGCCCTGTGGCAGCCCATGACTTTTGTCATTACAACACGTTCAAAAAGTCATGCTGAAACAGGCGGTTTGGTGATACATCTCACTATTGCCGCGGTTCCGCTGCATCTTATGCTTAAGATAGATACGCTTATTAGGCTTGTCAAGGGAGGAAAAAATTGAAAAGGAAAATTACTATTGCATTGATACTGGCATTGCTGGTTATCATGGTGATGACGGCCACGCTGTCGGGTTGCGGCTCGTCTGAAAGCACGTCCACCGGCCAGAACCAGACATACACGGTCCAGCGGGGGAATATCTCCGAGGATATCACGGCGGCGGGCAACCTGGCCCTTTCCACCGTGGAAGACCTGACTTTTGATTTATTTTACCAGAAAGGTACGGTTGCCTCGGTGAATGTAGCCGTCGGGGACACGGTCACTAAAGGAGACGTTTTAGCCAGCCTGGACACTTCGGAATGGAATGACCAGATACAGGCGCTGGAAGATGCTCTGACCGCCGCCCAACGGGATGTCACCACTAAACAGCGGGCCCTGATTACCGCCCAGCGGCAGGTGGCCAACGCGGAGCAGGCCATTACTACCGCTCAGAACCAGGTAACGGCCAAGCAGCTCGCCCTGCGGCAGGCGCAGCTTAATCTGGAAACAGCCCAGTATAATCTTGCCGCCATCGCTGATATAAAAGACCAGCAGGACATTATAGATAGAGATACCAACCTGCTTGAATTTATCGAAACCAAGCTGCTGGAATCAGTCAGCCCCAGCGCCAATCCCCTGGATTTTCAATTCTGGACCAATGAAAAGGCGCGGGTGACGGCGGAGCTTGCTGCTGCCCAGAAAGAATTGAGAGACATTCTGGCCGGGAACAGCATCAATGTATCTACCACGGTGGCGCTCCAGGTGGTTAGCCTTCAGTTGGCTTTGGATACCGCCCAGATGAACCTGGATAATGCCATGCAAGCTATAGATACCGCCAGCACGGCGGTAACCAACGCCCAGCAGGACCTCGTCTTTGCCGAGCAGGATGCCGCCAACGCCCAGGATAACGTTGATGCCGCCAACAAAGCGGTAACGGACGCCCAGCAGAACCTGGCGGAAGCCAAAGCCGCCAGCCCGGATATCACTGCTCCTATTGACGGCTTCGTCACCAAGATAAATGCCGCCGGCGGCGACCAAGTACTCAGCGGCGCAGTCATTATTGAAGTGGCTGACCCGGACAAGTTCCAGGCGGACATTCTGGTCAGTGAAATGGACATCACCCAGGTAGCGGTAGGCGGTGATGCCACCGTTTCTTTGGACGCAATTTCTGGCATCACCATCCCGGCCAAAGTCACCCGGATTTCACCCACGGCCACCATTCAGTCCGGCGTGGTCAACTACTCGGTAACCGTTGAGCTGGAGTCCCTCACGGCATTGGCAGCGGCGGCGGATAATATAACTATTGGTAGCGGCACCCGGCCGTCATTCCCCGGCGCCAGCGATAACTTTACCGGGGGCAGCCCTGGTATGATCGGCAATACCGATAACGCAACTATCGGCAACTTCCCGAATTTCCCGGGAAGCGATAACGTTACCGTAAATAATAACTTCCAGAGCATGATTGCCGCGGCGGTGTCCAGCGTAGAGCTGCGGCAGGGCATGAGCGCTACGGTGAGCGTAATCGTGCAGCAGAGCGTCAACGTACTCATGGTTCCCTATTCAGCCATAACCACCGAAAACGGCAAGAGCTACGTGCAGGTAATCACGGACACCGGTGCTACTGAAAAACGTGAGATCCAGACCGGCGTGACCAACTACTCCTACACCGAGGTGACTTCAGGGCTTAGCGAAGGCGAGAAAATCAGCCTGGCCCAGACCGCCAGTTCAAGCTCAAGCAGTCAGAGCAACTCGACTTTCCGTCAGGGGCAAAGCTTCATCATACCGGGCGGCAACGGCGGCTCCTTCCCGCAGGGAGGGCAGTAATGATTCGCTTCGAGGATATAACTAAAGTCTATCCCATGGGTAAAAGGGATCTGACCGTCCTCAAGGGCGTTAACCTGAATATCAATAAGGGCGAGCTGGTAGCGGTCATGGGCCCTTCCGGCTCCGGCAAGTCCACCATGCTGAACCTGATGGGCTGCCTGGATAAACCTACCGCTGGCAAATACTACCTGGAGGACAAAGAAGTAAGCCGCTTTAGCGATGGGGAACTGGCGCAGCTGCGGGGACAAAAAATAGGCTTTATCTTCCAGACATTCAACCTGCTGTCCCGGCTGACCGCCCTGGCCAACGTGGAGCTCGGCATGACCTACGCCGGCGGCGTTGACCGTAAAAAAGCCTTGGAGGCGCTGGCCAAGGTAGGGCTGTCCGAAAGAATTAACCACCGCCCCATCGAGCTTTCTGGGGGCGAACAGCAACGGGTGGCTATTGCCAGGGCGATAGTGAAAAACCCCACCCTGTTTTTAGCCGATGAACCCACCGGCCAGCTGGACAGCCGCTCCGGCGAGGAGGTAATTTCCCTGCTCACCTCCCTGCACGAGGAACATGGCATTACCTTGGTGTTGATAACCCATGATGCCGGTATTGCCAGGCATTGCCAGCGCATCATTAACATCCGGGACGGGCAGGTAACATCGGAGGTAAAGGTATGAAGAAAGCGCTTAAATGGTTTGACCCGGTCAAGACTGCCTGGGGCGGGGTAGTGACGCATAAGTTGCGCAGCTTTTTAACGATGCTGGGCATTGTCATCGGGGTGGGGGCGGTGATTACGCTGATGTCTGTGGGCAAGGGCTCAACGGCGGAGATACTATCCAATATCCAGAACATGGGCGCCAACCTTATGACCATCCGCGGCGGCGCCACTTTTTCTTCCGGGGGGGTGAGGGGCGCCATGGGCGGCAGCAACACATTAACCATGGAAGACGCAACTGCCATTCAAGACCAGGTAGCCAACGTTGCCGCCGTGGCACCCTCATCCTCCAGCAACCTTCAGCTGGTGGCGGGCAGCGAAAATGCCAACTCTCAGGTTACCGGCGTTACCTCCTCTTATTTGGTGGTAAATAACCTGGCCGTGGCCGGCGGCTCGTTCTTCACGGATGCCGAATACCAGCGCGGCGCCAAAGTGGCGGTACTCGGGGCCGGTGTAGCCACCACTTTGTACCCGGATACTTCCCCCATCGGGCAGAAACTGCGCATGGGGAACTTGATTGTGACGGTCATCGGCGTGCTGGAGAGTAAAGAGGGCACCATGAGCTCGTATGACGACTCCGTGCTGATACCGCTGACCACTTTACACCAGGCGGTAGCGGAGACGAAAACGACGCAGGGTGAGACCACTGTTTCTTCCATCAGCCTGACCGTGACCGATGAAAGTAAGACCGACCAGGTAAAAACGGATATCACTACTTTACTCCGTTCCCGCCACCGGCTCCTAGCCAGTGCTAACGATGATTTCAGCATCACCTCCATGAGTGATATCGTGGCTACGCTTTCGGAAACGTCAAGCACAATGACGCTGCTGCTGGGGGCTATCGCCGGTATATCTTTGCTGGTGGGGGGTATAGGGGTGATGAACATCATGCTGGTCTCGGTGCTGGAGAGGACGCGGGAGATAGGCATCCGCAAGGCGCTCGGCGCGCGGCAGAGGGATATCTGGAGCCAGTTCCTGATAGAGGCGGCATTGCTGACGCTGGCGGGCGGTATTATCGGGATAATAGGGGGGTGGGGCACCTCATGGATTCTCAATCAAACGGGCGTGGTTACCACCCTGGTTACTTCGGATATTGTCGTGTTGGCGGTATCGGTATCCGTAGCTATCGGGCTGTTCTTCGGCTTCTACCCGGCCTGGAACGCTTCAAGACTCAATCCCATCGAAGCTTTGCGGTCGGAATAGTCCCCTTGGTCATCGCAAAAAGCACCCGCCTTAAAGACAGGGGCGGGTGCTTAACTTGCATCGAATTATCGTTAAACGGAAAAAGATTGACATAATGTATATAGAATTTACGCCGATACTTCAGGTAAGGTTGTATTCCGATAAGCGTAATTCCCGCCAGACTTCCCGTCCATTGAAAGCGGCGGTGAAAATCAACGCGGGGTCGGCGGTTTCTTCAATATTAGGTATTGTTCGTCCGTCATAGCTGCCCAGCCCTTCCGGCACGTAAATAGTGAAGGGCAGCGGCGGCGTCCCGGCGGACACGTCTTTCAAATATCCGGCGATGATGTCTTCTCTCCGCTCCATGGCGACGGCGGTACAGTACTTAGCCCCGTTATATTTCACATCGGCATAATAAAACGCCTGCCCGTAAGGGGACATATAGACATCGATGCGGACGGGGAAGGCGTGGCCGTAGATGCGGGCGTACTGCGCCTCCCGGAGGATGAACTGCATGCTGGGCCCCTTGCCGTTACCCCATTGCCGCCCGGGATACAGGGGGTCCGGATTTTCTACTTTAGCGCGGGACATTTCAAATGCGGTGGAAACCGCCTGCGCCAGCATGAAGCCGGCCCCCAGGCTGTGTCCTTCCGTGTTCCATTCCTCACAGCTCAGTTTAGCCTGCGTCATCGCCACCAGGAAACGCACCTTGGCCAGTACGGTGGGGTCTATATGTTTCTGGTGTACCAGGCTGGTCTGCAATGCCAGCAAGACCGGTGAGGTCCCCCGCCCCTTTTCCATATAATCGATAACGCCGTCATGGTTTTCATCATAGATGTCCATCAGCTGTTTTTTATAGTCGGCCCCGGTCAGCTTGTCATTTAGCTCCAGGTAGGCGAAGGACATGTTCTGTAGGTCATAGACCGGCTTGCGCGGCGCGTAGTACATGGTGGTGGTCAGCAGTTCAAGAAAAATGCCGTTTTCCACGCGGCCCAGGTGCTGTTCCAGGGATGCCAGGCGGCCACCCTGCCAGAGGTCTTCCCCGGTGACATAAAAGCGTTGCTGGCCAAGCCCCCGCTCCTCACAGTACTGCATGGCATGGTAGCGGGAAAACGAGGAATCGTATCCCTCCCCGGTTACGATGTTGTTGCCTTCAAGCCGGGGCAGTGGGGTGTACTGGATAACATCGGACTTGAGATGGTATTCTGTACGAATTTTTGCCGCTTCCGCCATCGGCACCATGGTAAACATGTAGCGGGCGGCGCAGACATCCAGCGCGACGGGGTCAATCCCGGCCAGGACCAGACCCTCCGGCACGGTCACCCCCTCGACACTTGAGTTGTTTACATTTACCATCTCGATAAGGTCGGCCACGTGCAGCATGGTAATGCCCTGGTCCTGCACTGCCTGGATGGCATCCGCCATGGTCGCCTGCATGCCGCCGGTCTTTTTCCAGATATAGTCGCCGTTTTTATCGCGTACCGGCATGAGCGTGTCCAGGTCCGTTTCCAGCAGGTAGCGGGAGTGCGGCACGTTCAGTTTAAAGGTAGGGTGGGGGAGGTTGGGCGCGCTGTACTTCCAATTATATTCCCCCGGCTTCCGGCTGGCGTTCACCTCCATGGAAAAAAGACCCATGCCCAGGTTCTTCACCGCGCAGGTGAAAAGCTCGGATATGTGCACTTTCATTTTGGGGAGATTAACTAAAATACAGCCGGGCCAGTCTTGGATGTCCTGCGCGTCCGCGGGGTCGCCGCCGATGATGGCCTTATGCATGATGATGGTTTTAAAGTTAACGCCGCCCGGCACCGGTACTTCACGGCCGTTCCGGTCATTAACCACGTTGATGTCATAGATGAGCAGCTTATCGGTCACGGTGCCCGGCGGCAGGCAATGCCCATCCAGGCTTTCCTGGTAGCCGGATAGGGGATCGTCTTTATGGCCCGGGTCATGGCGCTCCGCCAGGTACTTGCGGGCGTAATAAAAACCCCACCCCCCGTAACCCCCGGGGTATTTCCCTTCCATGATGGCTTCCCGGGTGACGCGCCGGCCGGTGGCGGCGGACATCTTTTCTGATTCCTGGCTGGTGTTAGTAGCCGCCTCACCGGCAGACATATGGTGATAGCTGATACCGGCTTTATCATGGAACCAACGCATGACGGCGGCGGTGAAAGACCACTCCGTACAGGCGCCGGGTATACCCAGGCCGTGCGTACGGTAGTCTATATGCGGCAGGATTACCAGGTTAACTTTGAAGAACAGCTTTTTTCCGGACGCCATTTGTCTGGCGATTTCTACGGTAAATGGCGCTTCGGCTTCCAGCGCGTCCATAGCGCAGGCCACCGTGTCATAAACACGGTCGGTTATTTCTCTGATTTCCTCCCAGGAGCTTTCACGGCCGCTGTTGATGTAGTCCTGAAGCAGGCTGGAAATAAGTTTAAAAGTCTTTGCCGGGTCCATCCGGGCAGCGCCGATGGCGGATCCGGTGCTGTCCGGCAGCTTTTTCCCGAATGGAGATTGCACCGGGTTGCACGGCCTGACCGTAAGTTTCATGTCGACCTTCCTTGTATCTCGTAATGCGGTCAGACGGGAACGCTTATTTCTTTGACAGCTGCCCGTACATGTAGGCGAGGCATTCGTACCGCATGGATTTCATCGGGTCGCCCGGCATCAGCGGCCATTTTTCCGCGAAAGTGACCTTTTCCTGCACTTCCTGGAGGCTCCAGCCCCTGGCGACGGCGGTTTTAAGCTCCGTGGTGCAGTACGCTACGCTGTCATACATAGTTTGCAGGGCGGACTTATCCATGGCCGGGCCGTGACCGGGGATGACCTTATTTACGTCCAGCTTCTGAAGTTTCTTCAAGGATTCCAGCCAGGCATCCGGCACCGCCGATATCATAATCGGCATGCCCATGATAACGTTATCGGAAGTGAAGAGCACCTTTTCCTCCGGTACGTAAACGGCTACCTCGGAGGGGGTATGACCCGGCATGTGCATCAGCTGGAAGGTGTGCTCGCCCAGGTAAATGGTCAGGTTGTGTGAGAAAGTGATATCCGGCAGGCGGAAGTGAAATTCTTTGGGGAGCGGGACGGCATCCGGCGCCATCCATTTCATCTGCCCTTCGAGGTCTTCCTTGCGGTTCTGCCGTATTACCGTGCGGGTGCCTTCCTGGGCGACCAGTGTCCCGCCCATCCAGCAGTTCCCGGCCACGTGGTCGTTATGGGGTTCGCCGTTGATAACGTATTTAATCTCGCCGTGTTTTTCTATTTCCTGCCGCCATTGTTTAGCCTCCGCCGGTACCATCGGCGTATCGATAACCACCACTCCCGCCGAGGTTACCACGAAGCTGGAGTTGCAACCGCGGAAAGTGTTCCCCATGTACACGTTATTTGTGATTTTTTCCATAATTCCCCTTTCACCGTAATCGTTTATTTTGCTACCTTCGGGAAGGTGACTGTGTTGTGTTGGTCTTATTATATACTTGGTGAAGGCATCCGGTACAGCGGGTAAAACCGGGGCTGTAAGGATGTGGGCCAAACAGCCCCGGTTAGCGCCGGGCGGGAACTCCGATAATTGTCCCGCCGGCGGCGCAATTGCCCAATGCCGTATCGTTAGCAGGCTGCTATTACTTGTCACCGGTATATATTAAAGTAACATACCGCTGGCACGGATTATTCGGTCAGGTCTAGGGAGATAAGCTTGAACTGGGTATATTCTTCCAACCCGACCACGTGGTTTTCTTTGCCGAAGCCGCTTTCCTTAAAGCCGCCCCAGGGCAACTCGTTCCCGATTATCATATGGTCGTTAATCCAGACGGCGCCGGCATTAATCTCGTTGGCGAAGCGGATGCCTTTGGCGGCGTTCTTCGTCCATACCGAGGCGGAAAGCCCGAAGGTGTTGTCGTTAGCCATCTCGATGACTTTGTTTTCATCGGAGTATTTCATGATTACAGCTACCGGCCCGAAAATTTCCTCCCGGGCGATAGTCATATTTTGGGTAACGCCGGTAAGAGCGGTGGGTACCACGTAGTATCCTTTATTCAGAGGCGGGGTGGTGGGACGCTGTCCGCCCAATACCACCTTGGCGCCTTCTTCAATGCCTTTTTTGACCAGTCGCTCGATGTGGTCGCGGTGCTCGGCGCTTACTACGGGTCCCATCATCGTTTTGTCATCGTTGGGGTCGCCGACCACCCATTTGCCGGCTCCGGCGACATATTTTTCCACGAAGGAGTCGTGGAGGCTTTCATGGATGTAATAACGGCCGGGGGAAGCGCATATCATGCCGCTGTTCATCTGGGTGCAGCGCACCGCGCAGTTCACTGCCATATCCAGGCTGGCGTCCGCCAGCACGATGAAAGGATTCTTCCCGCCCAGTTCCAGGCTGACGCGCTTTACCGTCTTGCTGGCGAGTTCCATGATTCTCTTGCCGGTTTCACAGCTGCCGGTAAAGGACACTAAAGCCACGTCCGGGTGGGTGGCCATTGCTTCGCCCACCGTGCCGCCGGGGCCGGTGATGATATTTACCGTACCTGCCGGTAAATTGCACTTGGCCAGGATTTCCGCGAATTTCAAAGAGGTGATGGAATCTATACTCGGAGGTTTGATGACGCAGGTATTGCCCACGGCCAGCGCCTGTGCCATTTTGGTGATGAGCATGGCCAGCGGGCCGTTCCACGGGATGATAAGAGCGCAAACGCCCACCGGCTCGCGCTTGAGCCAGAAAGCGGTATTAGCCCGGGAGGAGGGGATATATTCGCCCATCAAAGCGCGGCTGGCCTGCCCCGCCCATTCCAGTTGCTTGGGGCCGCCCATCATCATCCCCACCGCCATTTTCCCCGGCGTGCCGTGGTCCAGCGTATCCAGCATGGCCAGCTCGGGGATGTATTCCCTCATGGTGACGGCTATCTGGTTAAGGATATTGGTGCGCTCGTCCTGGGATTTTTTCGACCACACCGGGAAAGCATTTTTGGCCGCCGCCACGGCTTTAGCCACGTCCTCTTTGCCGCCCAGTGGCAGCCGGGTTATTTCTTCTTCCGTGGCCGGATTGACCACCTTATAGGTCTGGCCGGAAGCCGCGTCCACAAATTCCCCGCCGATCCACATTTTATAGCTATCCATTTATCCCCCCTTATTAGCATTACCTGACTTATTTGTTCAGGTTAACGGAAACCACTTTAAGCTGTGTGTATTCCAGTATACCGAGTACCGAGCCCTCTTTGCCGAGGCCGCTTTCCTTAAAGCCGCCCCAGGGTAAATCGGGGGCGATGAACATGTGGTCGTTAATCCAGACCGTGCCGGCTTCTATTTCATTAGCCACGCGCATCGCCCGGCCGGTATCGCCCGCCCAGACCGATGCCCCCAGCCCGAAGGTATTATCGTTGGCGGCGGCAATAACTTCTTCTTCCGTTTTGAACGGTTTGACGATGCAGGCCACCGGCCCGAAGATTTCTTCCCGGTAGATGGTCATTTCCGGGGTGATGCCGGTGAAAACGGTAGGCATAACGAAGAAACCTTTATTCAGCGGGGGTTGGGTGGGACGCTTGCCGCCGAGTAACAGGTTGGCCCCTTCCTCGATGCCTTTTTTAATGTAATATTCCACCCTGTCGCGGTGCTCGGCGCTGACCACCGGGCCCATATCCGTCTTTTCATCATTGGGGTCGCCGACCACCACATTTTTCAAGGCTTTAACGAACTTTTCCACGAATTCATCGTGAATTTTCTCGTGGAGATAGTACCGGCCCGGCGAGGCGCACACCATGCCGCTATTGAGAGTCGAGGCGAATACCGCCTTGGCTACGACAGCATCTACATCCACATCCTCGAAGACGATGAAAGGATTCTTGCCGCCCAGTTCCAGCCCGAGGTGCTTGACCGTGGCGCTGGCGCAGGACATTATCCGTTTGCCAACCTCGCAGCTGCCGGTGAATGAAACCATGTTAACGCCCGGGTGAGACGCCAGGGCTTCACCCACCACGCCGCCCGGCCCGGTGACTACATTGAGCAATCCCTTGGGGAGAAGTCCCGTATCTTCAATAATCTCGGCAAGTTTCAGTGAAGGGAGAGAGTCAACGCTCGGTGGCTTGAGCACGCAGGCATTACCCGTGGAGAGAGAGCCGGAGAGCTTCTGGGTAGACATGGGAATGGGCGTGTTCCAGGGAACAATCGCGGCGCAGACACCGCGTGGTTCGCGCTGGAGATATAGTTTATGATTGCGGTTAACAGGAACGGTTTCGCTCCAGAATCCCCGGGTGACCATGGCCGCGTATTCAAAATGCGTACCGGCTTCCGCCGCCATATTCTTGGCGAACTTGACCGGCGTGGCATGGTCGAGGATTTCTACTTCCACCAGTTCATCGACGCGTTTTTTTAGAGCGCTGGCAATCTGGAGCATTATGCCGCAGCGCTCCGATTGCGGCACCTTCGACCAGACGGCGTAAGCCTTCCTGGCAGCAGCTACGGCTTTATCCACGTCCGCCTTATCGCCCAAAGGAATACTGGCGATTGGCTCTCCGGTGGCCGGATTAACGGCGGTATATGTTTTGCCGGATACGGCGTCCACCCATTCCCCACCTATCCACATCTTGTAATTTTTCATCTCACCTCTTTCTTTTATGTATGAAATGTATTAATATGGATAATACAACCAAATTCAGCAACAATGATAATATATAACAACATAATTATCAAGTAGTTTCAGCTTTAAAAGGGAGAAATATGCAAAAACATCGGATGTTGATTGGCGGTAAGTTGGTCGGCTCCGCAACCGGGGATACTTTTCCCACTTTCAACCCCGCCACCGGTGAAGTTATCGCCCAGATACCCCTGGCCGGGCAGCAGGATATTGATAATGCGGTAGCGGCCGCCCGCGAGGCATATGAAAGCTGGTCGCGGCTAAGGCAAGCCGAACGTTCCAATTACGTCATGAAAATCGGCGCCGCCATCAAAGAAAACATAGATGATTTAGCTAAACTGGAGACACTGGAACACGGTACGCCGGTCAGCGATACCTCCGGGGCTTTAAACGCGGCGGCGGGGGATATGGAATACGCGGCTTCCGCTGCCCGTTCTCTAATGGGCGACTATATTCCGGCGCTGCCTAATATTCTCACCTACCTGCGCCGGGAGCCGGTAGGTGTTTGCGCTTTAATTACACCGTGGAATCATGCCCTGGGTATGATGGCCGTCAAGCTGGGACAGGCTTTAGCCACTGGCAATACCGCCATTATCAAACCGCCCAGCGTGAACTCTCTTATTGGCTTAAGGTTCGCCGAGTTGCTGAACACCATTGGTCTGCCGCCCGGCGTAGTTAATGTTATCACCGGTCCCGGCAGCACCGTGGGTGAGGCGCTGGTGAGTCATCCCGGCGTGGATGTCATCGGCTTTACCGGCAGTTCGGAGACCGGCAAGGCTTTAATGGCCGCCGGCAGCCGGACGCTCAAGAAACTGATTATGGAGCTCGGCGGGAACAATCCGGTCATAGTCCTGGAAGACGCGGATGTGGACGAGGCGGTTAAGTACCACGCCCCCCGGCAATACCACAATGCCGGGCAACATTGTTCGGGCGCCGGCCGCTACTACGTCCATGCCGAAGTCTATGAGAAATTCGTTGAAAAATACATCGCTCTGTCGAAAGATGTCGTCGTCGGTGACCCGTCCGACGTTAAAACGTTTTTAGGTCCGGTGGCCAGCAAAGAGCACCGTGACCGACTCGAAAATTATATCAAGTCCGGCGTGGAAGAAGGAGCGCGGCTGGTGCTGGGCGGTAAAAGACCGACTACCCCGCCGCTGGACAAAGGCTTCTTCATTATGCCCACGGTTTTTACCCATGTCAAAGAAGAAATGAAAATAGGCCGGGAAGAGACTTTCGGCCCCATCGCCGTGATTATGGAGCCGTTTACGTCAGAAGATGAAATTATAAAGAAAGCCAACAACACGCGCTATGGCTTGTGCGCCACCGTCTGGACGAAGGACGTGCCAAAAGGTCTGCGCTTTGTAGACCGGCTGCATACCGGCACCGTCAACATCAATACCCAGGTGCTTACCTCGGAGCTGCCATGGGGCGGTTTTAAAGAGAGCGGCTTCGGCAAGGAAGGCTCCATGGAAGGTCTCCTCGGATACACTCAGTTGAAAATGGTCTGCCTGAAATATGCATAAAAGACCGGCCGACGGAGGAATAGAGATGAGCAGAGAATACCGGGCGTTAATCGACGGTAAGTTAATACCGTCTCCTCCCGGTGAGACGATGGAGGTTATCAACCCGGCTAACGGGAAGATAGCGGGGCTCGCCCCCAAGTGTACCCCCGCCGAGATTAATAAAGCCGTGGCCGCGGCGCGGAAAGCCGCACCGGCCTGGGCGGCGCTGACGGTGGCGGAACGCGGCAAAGTGCTGCACGCCCTGGGGCAGGCTATCGCCGCCCGCGGGGATGAATTAGCTAAACTGGAAACGACGCAGTACGGCGGGCCGCTCTGGAAAACTACCAGCTTCGATATGCCCTTTATCCCGGATATGCTGGATTTTTACGCCGGGACAGCCAGGGCGATGTCCGGTAAAACCTTACCCGTTGGCCCTACCTGCACCTCCATGACGGTGCGGGAGCCGCTAGGGGTGGTGGGGCTGATTACGCCATGGAACTTCCCGCTCATTACCGTCATTGCCAAACTGGCGCCGGCGCTCATCATGGGCAATACCTGCGTGGTCAAACCGCCCTCCTGTGCCCCGCTCACCACCCTGATACTCGGGGAGATTACGGTGGATATCGGGATGCCGCCGGGGGTGGTGAACATCGTTACCGGGCCGGGCGGTACGGTAGGGGAGGCCCTGGTAAAACACCCGGACGTGGACAAGATAGCCTTTACCGGCGACTCTATAGTAGGGAAGCGCATCATGAGCCTGGCTAGCGATACGGTCAAGCCGCTGTTCATGGAGCTGGGCGGTAAGAACGCTTTTATCATCCTGGCTGACGCGGACATGGAGTCAACGGTGGAAGGGGCGGTCTGGAGCGCTTTCTACAATTCCGGCCAGAACTGTGCCTCGGTAAGCCGTTTCCTGGTGCACGAGGATGTTTACGACGAGTTTGCGGAAAAGTTCGTGGCCGCCGCTAAAAAAGTTACTTATGGCGACCCCATGAAAATGTCTAATATGATGGGACCACTCGCTTACAAAGGTCACCGCGATAGCGTGGAAAAGTATATCGCCTCGGCTAAGAAGTCGGGTGCCAAGCTGCTTTTAGGCGGCGAGCGTCCTGATACGCCGGATACCAGAGACGGCTACTTCGTGGCGCCCACCATTTTTGGCGAATGCAATAACCAGATGGAGTTCATGCGGGAAGAGATTTTCGGGCCGGTGGTCGGGCTTATCCGTGTTAAAAGCGCCGGGGAAGCCGTGGCCGTCACCAACGATACGCGCTATGGACTCTGTGCCTCCGTTTGGACGCGGGACTTGCGTACCGCCCTGGTAATGAGCCAGCAGCTTAAAGTGGGGACTGTCTGGGTAAACCAGCACCTCTGCATCGTTTTTGAGGTGCCGTGGGGTGGCGTCAAAGAGAGCGGCTTCGGTAAAGAAAACTCGACGCTCTGTCTTGAAGAATATTCTGTCATTAAACATATCTGGATAGATTTGGTCGGCAATCCGGCCACGCCCTGGCATGATAAAGTTTAACGGCACTTCTATAAGTACTTTACATAAATATAGATAAGCCTGAAGGAGCGGCATATGCAGCAGTTCAAAATGTGGATTGGCGGCAAGTTCGTGGATGCCGATTCCGGCAAGACCTTCACCACCCGCAACCCCGCCACCGGCGAGGAAATAGCCCGGGTGCCTTTAGCCGGTAAGTCGGACGTGGACAAAGCGGTGGCGGCGGCGCGTAAAGCTTTTCCGGCCTGGGCCAACAAAGCGCAGGCGGAACGTTCTGATATCGTCACCCGTATCGCGGCTGCCATACGGGAAAACGCTGACGAACTAGCCAGGCTGGAGGTAATGGAACACGGCTCTCCGGCGGAACTGGCAGCTTTCATGCTCCGCTTCGCCGCCGGCAATATGGAATTCGCCGCCTCCATCGCCCGGAATATGATGGGGGAAGTCCTCCCGCCGGTCTACAATATGGGTGAAGCCAACCAGACGGAACCGAATGTCGTATCCTATCTCAAACGCGAGCCTATAGGCGTCTGCGCCTTGATTACCCCCTGGAACGTGCCGTCCCTGATGATTGCCTCTAAGATTGGCCCGTGCCTGGCGGCGGGCAATACCTGCGTGGTCAAACCCCCCAGCATCAACTCCATGATTGGTCTTAAATGGGCGGAAATCCTGGCGGAACTGGACCTGCCCCCGGGCATTGTCAACATTATCACCGGGCCGGGCGGCTCCGTGGGCAACGCCCTGTCCTGCCACCCCGGCGTGGACATGATTAGCTTTACCGGCAGCTGTGAGACCGGCAAGGACATCCTGGCCGCCGCCAGCCAGACCGTTAAACGTACCTGCATGGAACTGGGCGGGAAAAATCCGGTTATCATCCTGGAAGATGCCGACCTGGACTACACGGCGGAGGAATTGGTGCGCATAACTTTCCAGAACACCAGCCAGAACTGCGCGGCCCCTTCCCGGCTGTACGTTCAGGAAAAGGTATATGATACGTTTATTAATAAATTCGTCGCCTGTGTAAAAAAGATAAAGGTCGGTAACGGCGCTGATAAAAACACCACTATGGGCCCGCTGGTCAGCGAGGAACACCGGGCTAAAGTGGAAGGCTACATAAAGTCCGGCATCGAAGAAGGCGCCAAACTGGTGCTGGGCGGAGAACGGCCCGCTTCCCCTGACCTGAAAAACGGCTATTTCCTCATGCCCACCGTCTTTAAAGATGTTACCCAGGATATGAAAATCGCCCGAGAAGAGATTTTCGGGCCGGTGGTCGGCTTCCACAAGTTCGGCACCGACGCGCAGGCGCTCGCCTGGGCCAACGATAGCGCTTACGGCCTATGCGCCTCTGTCTGGACGAAAGACCTGTCCCGGGGGCTGAAGCTGGTGAACAAATTACAGGTAGGTTCCACCTGGATTAACCAGCATATGAACCTGGTCACGGAATTTCCCTGGGGCGGTTTTAAGGAGAGCGGCCTGGGTAAAGAAACCGGTGTGCTGGGGCTGGAAGGATACACTCAATACAAGCTCGTTTGCCTGAAATACACCTGAAACAATACCAGGTTTTTAAAAATGAGATTCAATACTTGAAGCAATAAAAAGAGAGGAAAAAGATGAAAAAAGTTACCCTGACCATCAATGGTAAAAAACAAACGGTTGAAGTCAGTCCGGAAACCGTCCTGATCGACCTGTTGCGGGACGACTTGCATCTTACCGGTACCAAGCAGTCCTGCGACCGCAAGGGCCAGTGTGGTGCCTGCACGGTGATTGTGGACGGCAAAGCTGTACGTTCATGCCTCAAGAAAGTGGTTGATCTTGAAGGCGCGGACGTCATTTCTGTGGAAGGGGTGGGCACCCCGGAAAACCCCCACTTAATCCAGGAAGCTTTCGTCCTCTCCGGCGCCATCCAGTGCGGCTACTGCACCCCCGGCATGATTATGACCACCAAGGTTTTACTGGATAACAACTCCAACCCCACCGTGGCGGATATCAAGAAAGCCCTGGCGCATAACCTGTGCCGCTGCACCGGCTATAAAAAAATTATCGAGGCCGTGCAGTTGGCCGCCAAATTCATCCGCAAAGAGACCACACCGGCCAAAGTCCGGGCGGCTCTGCCCAAGAAGATGATTGGCGTTTCCCACCCCCGCCCCACCGCCATGCTTAAAGCCTGCGGCCTGGCCAAGTATTCCGCGGACTACTACTTCGATAACGCCCTGGAGATTGCCTGCGTCCATTGCATGATACCCCGCGGTAAAGTAAAATCCGTGGATTACAGTGTTGCCGCCAAAATGCCGGGCGTGGTAGGCATTATCACGGAGAAAGATATCAAAGGCACCAACCGCGTGCGTGAAGCCGTGCCGGACAAGCCTTTATTAATCGAGGATACCGTCAGGTCTTACGGCGACCCCATTGCCATTGTTGCCGCCAAGACCCGTGCCCAGGCCCGGGCCGCCGCCGCCGCCGTCAAGATAGAGTTCGAGCCGCTGCCGGCTTACATGACCGTCCAGGAAGCTATGGCTCCCGGCGCGGACAAACTGCATGACTGGTCACCCAACCTGATATCGGTTACCCCGCAAATCCACGGTGACGCCGAGAAAGCCCTGGCTTCCTCCAAGTACGTCGTGGAAGCCCAGTTCTCCACTCAGGTGAACCACCAGGCCCCGCTGGAGCCGGAAAACACCACCTGTTATTTCGAAGGTGAGGGCGATGACGCGGAGCTGATGGTGCTCGGCCGCAGCATTAATATCCATCCCAATGCCGCCGTAGTCGGTGAGGCGGTGGGCTGGAAGAAGACCCGTTATATAGAGGCCTTTTCCGGCGGGCAATTCGGCCAGAAATCCGCCATTATCACGGAGGGTTTAGCGGCGGCTGCCTGTGTGCATTTCAAGTGCCCCATCCGTTACGTCCCCTCCCTGGCGGAGTCCATGTTCCTCAGTCCCAAGCGCCACCCCTATTTCATGGAAGTGAAGATGGGCGCGGACGAAAACGGCAAATTCACCGGCCTGTGGATGGATATGTATATCAATAAAGGCGCTTACTTCTTGTTGGGCGGACTGACCATTCACCGCACCTTGCATATGCTTTCCAGCGCTTACATGATTCCCAACGTCTGGGCCAGCTGTAAGCTAATCTATACCAACAATGCTTCCGGCGCGGCCGCCCGGGGGGCCGGACCGCCGCAGTCCAACTTCGGCGTTGAGTCAATTATCGATATGCTGGCGGATAAAGTGGGCATGGACAAGCTCGAGTTCCGTAAGTTCAACTCCCTGAAGCCGGGCGAGCCCCGTTCCACGGGCGCCACTATGGACCAGTGGGAATTCCCGGAAATCTGTACAATCATGGAACCTCATTGGGAGCGGGCGAAAAAGGACGTGGCCGCTTTCAACAAAAAGAACGGAAAAACAAAGCGGGGCGTCGGACTCGGCGTACATGCCTTCGGCATCGGCGGCGCCGGTGACCAGGGGCACGTGGAAGTTGAAGTCAATCCCGATGACACTGTCACGATTTATGCCGCCATCGCCGACCCAGGTGAAGGCAACGACGCCATGCTAACACAAGTCGCCGCGCATGTCCTGGGTATTCCCATGGTTAAAATCCGCCTGGACACCCGTGATACCGGCAAGACCGTGGGCATGGGCCCCGCCGCCGGTAGCCGCATGACCTACATCGGCGGCGGCTCCCTGCAACTGGCCGTGGAACAGCTTAAGAAAGCCATGGACGAAGCCGGCAGCAAGACCTACGCCGGGCTAAAGAAAGCCGGAAAAGCCACCCGCTACATTGGCGAAAAGAAGCTCAAGGGCGGCGCGTGGGATCCCAAGACCGGCCAGGGTGATTCCAACGAATCTATCGTACACAATATCCAGATGGCGGAAGTGGAAGTTAACACCGAGACCGGGGATGTTAAAGTGCTCAAGATGACCACCGCCGTTGATGCCGGGATTATCATTAATCCGCAGGCGGTAGAGGGCCAGCTGGAAGGCGGTATGGACCAGGGCATCGGTTTTGCTTTAAGGGAAGAATACATCCACGGCAAGACCAACGACTGGAAGACATTCAAATTCCCGACCATTGAAATGATGCCGGAAATGGAGATAATCTTCCAGGAAACTCCCCGACCCAACGGCACGCTGGGTGCCACCGGCATTGGTGAAATGACCATGATTTCCACCGCCCCTTCCATCACCAATGCCATTTACCAAGCCTGCGGCGTCCGCATCAATAACCTGCCGGCTACGCCGGACAAAATAAAGAAAGGACTGGCGGCGCTGAAAAAATAAAAAAATAAACACAAATACGGATATCAGGAGACTAATTGTGCAAAAATACAAGATGTATATCGGCGGCAAGTGGGTGGACGCGGTTTCCGGTAAGACCTACCGGGTAATCAATCCGGCCACGGAAGAAGAATTCGCCGAGGCCCCTCTGGGCGATAAGGCAGATGTGGACCTGGCGGTAGCCGCCGCTCGCGAGGCTTTCCCCAAATGGGCGGGCATGCCCCAATCGGAACGTACCCGTCTTCTCCTGAAAATGGCGGAACTCCAGCGAGAATTTGCCGCCGAGCTCGCCAAAGTGGAAGTGCTCGACCATGGTACGCCGGTTAGGATGGCGCAGATGCTTTGCGGTTTTTCCTCGATGAATCTGGAATACTGCGCGCAGGCGGCGCGGGCGCTGATGGGAAGCGTCCCCCAGCCCGGCCCCAATTCAATGTCCTGCGTGGTACGTGAACCCATCGGCGTGGCCGCCCTTATCATTCCCTGGAACTCGCCTATACTTATGCTTACCTCCAAGATGGGGGCATGCCTGGCTACCGGCAATACCTGCGTCATCAAGCCTTCCGCCATAGACTCGCTGGTGACCCTTAAATACGGGGAAATCATCGACAAGCTGGGACTCCCCCCGGGCGTGGTGAACATCGTCACCGGGCCGGGCAGCACGGTAGGGGACGCTTTAGCCTGCCACCCGGACGTCAACTTCATCTCTTTTACCGGCAGCTCGGAGACCGGTAAGGACATCATGAGGTCGGCCAGCGGGACGCTCAAACGCGCTCAGATGGAGCTGGGCGGCAAGAATCCCTTCATTGTGCTGGATGACGCGGATATTGATAAAGTAGTGCCGATGGCCGCCGGTTCCACCTGTCACAACACCGGCATGGTCTGCGCCTCGCCGGGCAGGTACTATGTTCACGAAAAAATCCACGATGAGTTCGTGGAGAAATTCATCGCCGCGCTCAAGAAGGTAAAGGTCGGCGACCCCAACGACGAGAGTACGGAAATGGGCCCGGTAGTCAGCGCCGAGCACCGCGACCGCGTTGAAGACTTTATCAAGACCGGCATCGCGGAGGGCGCCAAATTGGTTTACGGTGGCAAAAGACCCACCGAACCGCCTTTAAACAAAGGCTACTACGTCATGCCTACCGTGTTCACTGATGTTAAGCCCGGCACTACCCTGTTCAGGGAGGAAATCTTCGGGCCGGTGGCCTGTTTTGTAAAATTCTCCTCCGATGAAGAGGTACTGGCCTCCGCCAACGACAACATCTACGGACTGGTCGGCTCGGTCCATTCCCGGGACGTGGCGCGGGCATACCGCATCGCCAGCCGTATCAATGCGGGGGCGGTGGGGGTGAACAGCGGCCGACTGCTTACATCGGAAACACCCTGGGGCGGCTTTAAGGAAAGCGGTTTCGGGAAGGAAAACTCAATCTATGGGCTGGAAGAATACACCCAGCTCAAGGTGATTGCAGTGGATTTCCAGTAAGCCAACAGCAGACTAAGAATTGCCCCCCTCTCTTTAACCGGGGAGGGGGGCTTTTGTTTTTAGGGGGAAGGGCAATTGGTGGCGTCCCTGGAGCGACTCGAACGCTCGACCCGCTGCTTAGAAGGCAGCTGCTCTATCCAGCTGAGCTACAGGGACGCGGTATATTACCTAAAAATGTTACACGAAATCAGCCGTCCGGTCAATAAGGGGATAAGATAGCGAAGCATCAAGCTACTGCTGCGGAGAATTATCCCGGCGGGTATGGCGGATGTGCCGGTAAACGTAAAGGCCGAGGAGAATCACGATAATAGCGATAAAAATGGGGTCGAAGGGGCGCATGGCATTGCGCAGGGATTCCCAGTGCTCTCCCAGCAGGTAGCCGCCGTAAGCCAGGGCGGTGCTCCAGATGAAAGAGCCGATAAAGGTATAGACCAGAAACTTGCCTATGTGCATCCTGGCTATGCCGGCGGGCAGGCTGATATAGGTACGTACCACCGGCAGCAAGCGGGAAACAAAGACCGTCCAGCCCCCGCTGCGGGAAAACCAACGGTCGGCGATATCCAGGTCATGCTGGGAAAGCAGGACGTATTTGCCGTACTTATTCAGTAAAGGCCGCCCGGCCCACATCCCTACATAGTAGGCGATAACCGAGCCGATGGTGTTGCCGATGGCGCCGAACACACCCGCCAAAAGAACGAAAGACACCGGCCTGGCAAGGTCTTTAATAAGCATCCAGCCGGCCAGGGGCATGATAATTTCACTGGGAAAAGGGATACAGGCGCTCTCAATGGCCATGAGGGCAATGACACCCGGCCATTGCAGCAGGTTATACGTCGAGGATATAACGTCCAGGAGCCAGTGTTCGATAGATGCCACTAACGGAGTGTAGCAAACGGATACTGCCAGCGTCAAGCCGGAGGGGGTTGTCAGCTTGACAATCATTCGTCCTGATTGATACTATTTAGAATAATAGTCTCTTCTGGCAAGCTAAATATTTATGCCTAAAAAACTGGATAAAATCGATAGTCCCGTCGCTCTCAAAGGATTATCGGAGACAGAGCTGGAAGAACTGGCTGCCGAGCTCAGGCAGGAAATCATCACGACTGTCACCAACACCGGCGGTCACATGGCTTCCAATCTCGGTGTCGTGGAACTGACGATAGCTCTTCACCGCGTCTTCGAAAGTCCCCGGGATAAAATTATCTGGGATGTGGGGCACCAGAGCTACGTGCACAAACTCCTCACCGGAAGGCGGGAGCGTTTCCATACGCTGCGCCAGTTCAACGGCATTTCCGGTTTTACTTGTCGTGACGAGAGCGAATACGACCCCTTCGGCGCGGGGCACGCCAGCACTTCCATCTCCGCTGCCCTGGGCATGGCCGTCGCCCGGGACCTAGCCGGGGATAATTACCAGGTAGTAGCCGTCATCGGGGACGGGGCGATAACGGCGGGGATGGCTTTCGAGGCTTTAAACCACGCCGGGCACCTGGGCTCGCGGCTTATCGTTATCCTCAATGATAACGGCATGTCTATTTCCCCGACGGTCGGCGCCCTGGCGAGGCTTTTATCCAAAGCCAGGCTGGACCGGCGGCTACGAGGGGCGGAACGGCGCAGTAAACGCATCATTGCCCACCTGCCGCTGGGCAAGAAAGCCATCAATCTAGCGCAGCAGGTTATAGACCAAACGAAGGGCGTCTTCATGCCCACGCCGATATGGGAGGCGCTCGGCTTCAGGTATATAGGACCGATAGACGGCCATAATCTGCATGACCTTGAGGTGATACTCGCCCAAGTCCGCGACGAAGTCAACAAGCCTACGCTGGTGCACGTAATTACCACCAAGGGCAAGGGCTATTCGCCGGCGGAGAGTAACGCCGTCTATTTTCACGGCGTGGCGGCCAGGAACGGCGGCATAGCTAAAGGGCCGACTTACAGCGAGGTATTTGCCCAGACCATGCTACGCCTGGCGCGTGAGATTCCGGAGCTGGTGGTGATTACCCCGGCCATGCCGGAGGGCAACTGCCTGAATATCGTTGAGGCCGAGTTCCCCAAGCGTGTCTTTGACGTGGGCATCTGTGAGCAGCACGCCGTTACCTTTGCCGCCGGGCTGGCTACCCAGGGCTATATACCGGTGGTAGCTATCTATTCGACGTTTTTACAGCGTGCCTTCGACCAGATAATCCATGACGTTTGCCTCCAGAAATTACCGGTAGTCTTCGCCATCGACCGCGGCGGCATCGTGGGGGATGACGGTAAGACACACCAGGGCACGTTCGATATTTCTTACCTCACGCTGGTGCCGAATCTGGTTGTCGCGTCCCCCAAAGATGAAAACGAGCTCCAGCACCTGCTTTATACCGCCATCAAGCTAGGTAAACCTATGGCGGTACGGTATCCGCGCGGCGCCGGGCTGGGCGTAAAGATGGATGAAGTCCTGCAGGAGATACCGGTAGGTAAAAGCGAGATACTCAGATACGGACAGGATGTGGCTATCCTGGCTTTAGGCGCCTCGGTAGCGCCGTCCCTGGAAGCCGCCAAAGCGTTATCCGGCAAAGGGATAGAGGCAACGGTAGTCAACGTACGCTTTGCCAAACCCATGGATAAAGAACTGATTATAGAGCTGGCAGGCCAGTTTAAAAATATCGTCACCGTGGAAGAAAACGTGCTCACCGGCGGCTTTGGCAGCAGCGTGGACAAGCTGCTCCAGGAGTCCGGCAAGCTTAACGTGAGGGTAAAGAACATCGGCATACCGGATGAGTTTGTGGAACACGGCACCCAGGCTATTCTGCGTAACAAGTACGGTCTGGATGCCAAGGGGATAGAACGGGCGGTACTGGAGATGCTCGGCAGTCCGGGGGTGGAGACGCCGCTCAAGGCTGACCACCCGGCAAAAACCTAGCAGGGTAGGGGAGTTGTGTTACTTGATACGTAAAGCGCCAGACTATAAAATAATGGGTAAAACCGGCACCGCGGGCAGAGGTGTATATCAGGTATCTGGTAAGATACCTGATTTTTATTTTAAGTACGAGCAATCAGGGGTGATAAATGAACAAGATGACCGTCAGGGATATAGAAGTCGCCGGTAAAAGGGTTTTAGTCAGGGTGGACTTCAATGTACCGCTGGATGAAAAGACCGGCGCCATTACCGATGATAGCCGCATACGGGCAGCCGTCCCCACCATCAAATATCTCCTCGAACGTAAGGCCAGGGTTATCCTGATGTCCCACTTCGGGCGGCCCAAGGGCAAGGTAGTGCCCTCCATGAGCCTCAAGCCCACGGCGCAGCGCCTCTCGGAAATACTGGGTAAACCGGTAGGCATGGCCGCCGACTGCATCGGGACGGAAGTGGAAAAAGCCGCCGGTGCGCTAAAGCCGGGGGACATTCTCATGCTGGAAAACCTGCGCTTCCACAAAGAGGAAGAAGCCGGGGACGCCGGGTTCGCCAAAGCGCTGGCCAGCCTGGGGGACGTCTATATCAATGACGCATTCGGTACCTCACACCGCGCCCACGCTTCCATATCCGGCATCGCGCAATACCTGCCGGCGGCGGCGGGGTTCCTGCTGGAAAAAGAAATAAATACCCTCGGCGGGCTGCTGGAAAAGCCGGAGCACCCCTTTACCGCGTTGTTCGGCGGGGCCAAGGTAAGCGATAAGGTGGCGGTGCTCAAGAATATCATGGGCAAGGTCGACTGTTTGCTTATCGGCGGAGGTATGGCGGCTACCTTCCTGAAAAACGAGAAGTATGAAGTCGGCAAGTCACTGGTAGAGGCTGACAGCCTGGGTGTGGCGGCGGAACTGATGCAGGAAGCTGATGCAAAAGGCGTTAAGCTGCTCCTGCCGGTGGACGTGGTAATAACGGATAAAATAGACGGCAGCGCGGCGGTACAGACGGTAGCCGTAAACAGGGTGCCGCCGGATAAAATGATTGTGGACATCGGGCCGGAAACGGTCAGTGCTTTCAAGAAGGAACTGGAAAAGAGCAAAACGGTATTCTGGAACGGGCCGATGGGCATCTCCGAGATACCGCAATTCGCCAAAGGGACGGAAACGCTGGCCAAACTACTGCCTCAACTCAAAGCCAAGACGATAGTGGGCGGCGGCTCCACCGCCGAGGTAATAGACGCGCTGGGGCTGGCGGATAAAGTTACTTTTGTCTCCACGGGCGGCGGGGCTTCGCTAGAGTTCCTCGGGGGGGATGCGCTGCCTGGGGTTACGGCCTTGATGGATAAAAACAAATAACAAGAGTATTATTGAGAAGATAAAATGACGCAGGAATTGATTAAGGAAATAGCGGTAACCTCACCGGACAAGATAGTAATGCTGGTGATGGACGGGTTGGGCGGGCTGCCGGACCCCAAGACGGGCAAGACGGAACTGGAGACGGCGCGGCTGCCTAACCTGGATGCGTTGACGGCTAAAGGAATCTGCGGCCTGGCCGACCCTATTGCGCCCGGGATTACACCGGGCAGCGGGCCGGGGCACCTGGCACTTTTTGGCTACGACCCCATCAAGTGTGAAATAGGGCGGGGGGCTTTGGAAGCCACCGGCATCGATGTGGAGCTGAAACACGGGGACATAGCCGCCCGCGGCAATTTCTGCACCGTTGATAAAGAGGGTATCATTACGGACAGAAGGGCGGGGCGGATTTCCACGGAAAAGTCCACGGAACTGTGTAAAATCCTGGACGGGATGAAAATAGACGGAATTGATGTAAAGGTATATCCGGTGCGGGAGCACCGTTTCGTGGTAGTGTTCCGGGGTGAGGGGCTGGCGGAAGGCCTTACCGAGTCCGACCCTTCGCGGACAGGGGTGGAACCGCTGGTGATTGAAGCCGTCAACCCGAGAGCAAAGAAGATGGCGGAAGTCGCCAATAAATTCATAATAAAAGCTAAAGAGATATTAAAGCAGCACCACCCGGCCAACATGATATTACTGCGGGGTTTCGCCATGAAGCCCCATTTCCCCACCATGGAGGAAAATTATAAGCTGAACCCGCTGGCTATCGCCGTTTACCCCATGTATCGCGGGCTGGCGCGGCTGGTGGGCATGACCGTCGCGCAAACCGGCACCACGCTGGAAGACGAATTTAAGACGCTGAAAGATAACTATGATAAATACGATTTCTTTTTCCTCCACGTAAAGTGGACGGACACCGCCGGTGAAGACGGCGATTTCGCCAGGAAGGTAAAAGTCCTGGAGGAGGTGGACGCCGCCTTGCCGCTGCTTACCGGACTGAAACCGGAAGTGCTGGTTGTTACCGGCGACCACTCCACGCCGGCAGTCTTAAGCGGGCACAGCTGGCACCCGGTGCCCGTGCTGATTTGTTCCAGGTACTGCCGCACCGATAATGTAAAAGAGTTCTCCGAGCCGGCTTTTCTGGCGGGGGGACTGGGCAGGATTGCCTGCACCCAGATTATGCCCCTGGCTCTGGCCAACGCGCGGAAACTGACCAAGTTCGGAGCTTAGGAGTAAAGAATATGCGTACACCGCTGATTGCCGGCAACTGGAAAATGAATACCACTCTGGAAGAAGCTGTCAACCTGATAAAGACCATGCAGCCGAACCTTAACCGCATACAGGGCATAGAAAAAGTGCTTTGCCCGCCTTTCATATCGCTGATGGCGGCGCGGGGGTTGACCCGGAACACTACGGTGAAGCTGGGCGCCCAGGATGTTTTTTACGAGGACAAAGGCGCCTATACCGGCGAGGTGTCACCTCTAATGCTGGCCGACCTCTGTGAATACGTAATCATCGGGCATTCCGAGCGGCGGCAGTACTTCGGCGAGACGAACGAAATTGTCAATAAAAAACTCAAAGCCGCCACTAAAGCGGGGCTCAAACCGATACTATGCGTGGGCGAAACGCTGGAAGAGAATGAAGCCGGGCAGACCCGCGAGGTGCTGGGCAAGCAGCTTATCGATTGCTCCGACCGACTTTATTTTATGAGCGGTATGGTTATCGCCTATGAGCCGATTTGGGCTATCGGCACCGGCAAGTCCGCCTCTGCTGATGGCGCTAATAAAACGATTAGCTTTATCCGGCAATTTGTTTCCCGCCTGCACGGCAGCGGCATCGCCAACACCGTACGTATTCTTTACGGGGGCAGCGTCACCGCCGCCAATATCGCCGATTTAATGAGGAAGTCGGATATCGACGGCGCTCTGGTCGGCGGGGCCAGCCTTAAAGCGGACGAGTTCACCAGTATCGTCAAACAAGCTACCGAGATTAAAGGCCTGTAATAGGGTGAAGCGCCTTATCGCCATCGTCGGACCAACCGGAAGCGGCAAAAGCCGTTTGGCCCTGCGCCTGGCGGGCATTTTCCGGGGGGAGATAATCGGCGCGGACAGCCGTCAGGTCTACCGCTTGATGGACATAGGCACGGCCAAGCCTACGCCGCAGGAAATGGCCGCCGTACCCCACCATCTGATAGACATTATCAATCCGAATGAAGAGTTCAGCCTGGCTTTATTCCAGCGCCTGGCTAACCGGGCTATAGATGATATTCACCGCCGCGGCCGGCTGCCTTTCCTGGTTGGGGGGACGGGTCTGTATGTCAGGGCGATTCTGGAGGGGTGGCAGGTACCGGCTATTTCACCGGACCGGGATTTCCGCTATAATATAGAGAAGATAGCCAGTGAGAACAATGTTGAAGAAATTTATCAGGAACTTGTCATTGCCGACCCTGACGCGGCAGCAAAAATTGACCGCCGCAATGTGCGCCGTGTGATACGCGCGCTGGAAGTGCATGCCCAAGCCGGAAAGGCTTTTTCCCAGCTCGGGGGTAAGATAGCCCCTGACTTTATTCCTCATATCATCGGTCTAACCGCCGAAAGGTCCGAGCTCTACCGTATAGTCGACCGCAGGGTTGACGGGATGATAGAGCGGGGCCTCGTCCCCGAAGTGGAAAATCTGCTCAAATCAGGCTATGATTTCAGCTTACCCGCCATGTCCGGCATCGGCTACCGGCAAATCGGCCAGTATCTCAAGAGCGAAATGACGCTGGCGGCGGCTATCCAGAAAATCAAGACGGAAACGCACCGCTTTATCCGTCACCAGTATGCCTGGTTCCGCCTGAACGATGAGAGAATCCACTGGTATGATGCCGGAGATTGGCAAAACCCGGAGATAGAAAAAGCCCTGATGGAGTATTTAACAAATGATTAACAGCGACTGGAGTGTAAGATAACGGAATGGATTTTACCAAGATGCATGGCACGGGCAATGACTTCGTGGTGGTGGACGGGCGCAAACTCAAGCGCGACTGGCCGCAAACGGCGATAACGGTACTGGACCGCCACCGGGGTATCGGGGCGGACAGCCTGATTGTTCTGCTGCCTTCCAAGAAAGCCGACTTCGGCATGAGGACATGGGACACGGACGGCTCGGAGTCCGAGACCTGCGGCAACGGCCTCCGGTGCCTGGCGCGGTACGTGCTGGCCAAAGGCATGATACCGGCGGACGCAGAAGATCTGACCATCGAGACTTTACTGACGGTCAACCGCATCAAGCTGGAGCGGGAAAAAGGCGAGGTGGTCTCCTTCCGCGCCAACATGGGCAAACCCCGGCTAACCGCCGACCTGATACCGGTGGAGGTGGAAAAGGGTAAAGGGGTGGCGGAAGAGGTTAACGGTATGATAACGTATAAGGAAAAAATAGGCGGGAGGGAGCTGACACTGAACATGGTATCCATGGGCAACCCGCATACCGTGTTTTTCAGCCACAGGCCGGTGGCGGATTTTCCGCTGTCTAAAATAGGGCCGCTGGTGGAGAACCTGTCTATTTTCCCCAACCGCGTGAACTTCGAGGTGGCGCGGGTACTGGACGAAAGCCATATCGAAGCGAGGGTATGGGAGAGGGGAGTGGGTGAAACGCTGGCCTGCGGCAGCGGCACCGGCGCCATTACCGTGGCTTCTAAGCTGCGGGGCTATACCGGCTCGGTGGTGGACATCAGGCTGCCCGGCGGCGTGATTAACGTGGAGTGGAACGGCAGCCGGGAAGTGGTGGTACACGGGCCGGCGGTGATAGTCTATGAAGGCAAATGGCCGGATTGAGGAGTGAGCATGAACCCAGCTAGACGCATTGAATCCCTTAAGCCATATTTGTTCGTGGAGATTAACAAGAAAATAGCGGAGAAGAGAGACAGAGGGGAGGAGGTGGTCAGTTTCGCCATCGGGGACCCGGATATGCCCACGCCGCCGCACGTGATTAAAAAGCTATGCGAGGCGGCGCAGGACCCGGTCAATCACCGCTACCCGGAGAGCGCCGGGCTGCCGGAGCTGCACCGGGCGATAGCCGGATGGTATAAACGGCGGTTCAACGTTACCCTAGACCCGGACACCGAGGTGCTGCCGCTCATCGGCTCTAAAGAGGGCATCGCACATATCGCCATGTGTTTTATCGACCCCGGAGACACGGCGCTGGTGCCGGACCCGGGCTATCCCGTTTACGCCGTCGGCACGCAGCTGGCGGGCGGGCGGCCTTATTACCTTTCCTTAAAAGCGGATAACGGCTATTTACCCAGTTTTAAAGGCATCCAGGACTTTATCCTGAAAAAGACCAAAATGTTGTGGCTGAACTATCCTAATAATCCCACCGGCGCCGTGGCTGATTTGGACTTTTTCAACCGGGCGGTGGAGTTCGGCAAAGAGCATGGTATCCTGGTGTGCCATGACGGCCCTTATACCGAGGTAGCTTATGACGGCTACCAGCCGGTGAGCTTTATGCAGGCCGAGGGGGCTAAAGAAACGGGGGTGGAGTTCCACTCGCTTTCCAAGAGCTACAACATGACCGGCTGGCGTATCGGCATGGTGGTGGGCAACGCGGAGGCGATCACGGCGCTGCGGACGCTGAAATCCAACCTGGATTCCGGCATACCGCAGGCCATACAGTATATGGCTATCGAGGCTTTAAACGGGCCGCAGGACAGCATCGCCGAGCACAATGCCGTCTACCAGCGCCGGCGCGACCTTATTTGCGAGGTACTGACCCGGATAGGGCTGGAGGTTAACGTGCCCAAGGCCAGCCTCTACGTGTGGGCTAAGGTGCCGGAAGGCTACGATTCCGTGGACTTTACCGCCGATATGCTGGACCAGGCAGGGGTAGCGGTCACGCCGGGTTTAGGCTACGGACGGGCAGGGGAGGGGTATGTAAGGCTTTCCCTGACGATACCGGACGCATCGCTGGTCAAAGGGCTTTCACGGCTGTCCGGGTGGCGCAATACGCGGCGACTTACCATGAAAAAGTAACCTGACATAAACATACGTCACAGGAGAATTAAAATTCCTAAAAACATCGTCATTACCAAGCCGACGCAGGAAAAAGCTATATTACTGGCGGTGACGCCCAAGGGCGGGAGGGAAAGACAGGCGGCCGTCAACTCCCTGGAAGAGCTGGGGCAACTGGCGGAATCGGCGGGGGCAAGGGTCGTCGATAAAATCGTCCAGCAGCTGCCGGTGCCTTCCCACGATTATTACGTGGGCAGAGGCAAGGTGCAGGAACTCATAGCCTTAAAAGCCAACAAGGACTACAACGTCCTGATACTTGATGACGAGCTGACGCCCAAGCAGCAGGAAAACCTGGAGAATGAGCTGAACGTGAAGGTCATCGACCGGGCGGCTTTAATCCTGGATATCTTCGCCCGGCGCGCCCGCACCCACGAGGGGCGTTTGCAGGTGGAGCTGGCCCAGCACCAGTACCTTTTACCGCGGCTGGCCGGACAGTGGAGCCACCTGGAACGTCTGGGCGGCGGCATCGGCACCAGGGGTCCCGGCGAATCACAGCTGGAAACCGACCGGCGCCTGATACGCCGCAAGATTCAGCGGCTGGAAGAACAGACGGAAGAGGTCAGGCGAAGGCGCTCTTTGTACCGCCAGCAACGGCAGAAAAGCGGCATACCGGTCATCGCGCTGGTGGGCTATACCAACGCCGGCAAGAGCACGCTGCTGAATACGCTCTGTAAAACGGAAGCAGTCTTGGCGGACGACAGGCTTTTCGCTACCCTGGACCCCACCACCCGCCGCCTGAACCTGCCCGGCAATAAAGCGGTGCTGGTCACGGATACGGTGGGGTTTATCCGCAAGCTGCCGCCCACCATCATCAACGCTTTCCGTGCTACGCTGGAAGAGCTGTCCGAAGCCAGCCTGCTGCTGCACATCGTCGATGTATCTTCCCCGGACGCGACGGAGCAATGCCATGCCGTGGAAAAGATAATAAGCGAGCTGGGGCTGGCGGAGAAAAAGCGGTTTACCGTGCTGAACAAAATCGACCGCCTGATAGACAGCGAGCCGGCCCAGGACGGTAAAGGACTGGAAAGCGTGCTGGCCAACCTGGGGGTAGCGCCGGATGAGAACACGGTGATAATCTCCGCGGTGCGCGGCTGGGGCCTGCCGAGACTGGTGGAGATGGTGGCAGCAGCGCTGCCGGACATTAACGCATCCTTTCCGACATTGGAAAATCAGTAGCCGATAGCCTCTGTTAGCGGAAATCAGGGGGCAGGTGAAAGGGATTCCGGGTCCTGACTTGCGTCAGGATGACATAAAGATAATCTCATGGATACAGGTCTGGTTCTGGCGCTGATAGCGTCCGTCAGTTTCGCGGTCGGCATCGTCATGGTGAGGAAGACCGCCGGCGACGCGGGCGAGTCCTTCAGCGTCACGGCATTAAGCATATCAATCGGGATTCCGTATTTCGCCATCGCGATATCGGTCAGCGGCGGCTGGGGCATTCTCGCCAATGTGTCCGGTAAAGTACTGGGGCTGCTTATCGCTACCGGCATCATCCACTACATTATCGGGCGGCTGCTGGCTTACGAGGCTTTCCGGCTGATCGGGGCCAACCGGGCGACCCCCTTCAACCAGACCAGCCCGATATACACCATACTGCTGAGCTGGATTTTCCTCGACGAGAGAGTGACCGGCTATATCGCCATCGGGGCCCTCTGCATGTTAGCCGGGGTATTCCTGATTACCCGGGAGAAAAAGAGCATCAGCGGAGAGATAATGGAGAAAGTCCCCCGGGACACCGTCCGCGGCATTTTAGCAGCCCTGGGCGCGGCGCTGTGCTGGGGAATAACACCGGTGTTAATCAAGCCGGCGGTGGAGGAGTTGGGGTCGTCATCCGCGGCCACCTTTATTTCTTACGCCGCGGCGGCGGTGGTAATGGCGCTGCTATTCCTGAAGCGGTCGCGCCGGCAGCGGTTCGCCCAACTTTCCTTTAAAAGAAACATATTGCCCATGTCCATAGCCGGGGTGTTCACAGCCACCGGCCAACTGCTTTATTTCACATCGCTGGGGCACAGCCCGGCCAACGTCATCGCGCCGCTGTTAAGCATCCAGATACTTTTTATCTTCATCTTTTCCTGGCTGATCAACCGCCGCACCGAGCTTTTCACTGCCAAGGTCGCCCTGGGGATGGCGGCGACGGTGGCGGGGACTTTTTTGCTGTTCCGCTAACGAGTTCACAGTTTACGGTTTTCAGTAAAAAGTGGGGGAATTGTTTTTGTTTTTTTTATTTATTTGTTAATGTTCACGAACGATTTATAGCTAATCATTTGTTTTTTTGTTTATGTTAATTGGGGTAAGGGATAGTTTAGAGTAAACAGTTTATAGTTGATAGTTATCAGTTTACAGTTATCAGTTTATAGTTGATAGTATAAGGGGGATAAGGGAGAAAAGGAAGGGGATGGTGACGCGGGGGGGATGGCATTGAACCAACCCCTTTCTCTCTTATCCCTCTCCCCGCGGGCAAGGAGAGGGACGATACTGGACATTGAATGACCTTACCCCATTCTTAGTGCCATCTGCATCTTAGCGTCTTCCGGCTAGTTCTATGAAATCCTGGGGTGCCAAGCCGCCCAATGAGCTATGCGGCCTGACAGTATTATAATCCTTTCGCCAGC
>JBAZGT010000008.1 GCA_041652735.1 Dehalococcoidales bacterium
TTTTAGCACCTGGATAATCTGCTCTTCAGTGTACTTCTTGCGCTGCATTTCGAGTCCTCCCGTTCGCTATATTCTAGCAGAGAACTCTAAGAGCCAATGGCATTATTTACGGGGGAAAGGTCAAAACAAGGGTAAAAGCCACTGTTGAATGTCCTGGACACTATGAAACTATCCCCTACTCCGCCCCCGGGGAAAACAGTTTGAATCTCCAGCTCCGCTTGCCGGTCAGCCGCAGCAGTTTATCATAGACGAGGTGGCGGGACTTGAGCAGCAGCGCTTCTTCATAAAGCCCCGGTTTCCCCTCCCGGCGGCCGTAGCGGTTTTCCTGGTAAGCCCGGACCAGGCCGTCGATAGCGTCCGCTTCTTCCGGCAGCGCCTGCTGCAGGGCGGCGGCGAACTCCAGGGGGGTCTGCTGGGGGCGGGGGTATATCCCGGCCATGGCGGCCAGGCGGCAGAGCTTGGCATAGGTGTGATAAGCCAGGGACCGGCGCTCCACATACCACAACCGGCGGAAAAAGGCGCGCCGGGACAAAAGGAGCAAGGCGATGACCACCGCCGCGCCGATAATGACGAGGACGATAACGGCTAAAGCGCGCCCCAGTTCATCCGCGAAGGGCAGCACCCCCCAGGAATGACGGGACTCCGCCTGCGCCGGGGCAGCCGGCGGCGGGGGGGCGGGGATATTTTCGGGCGGGGGGGCAAGGTAATTCCAGGCATTCCACTGCGGCAGCTCCCGGATAGCGGGGATGGACACCAGCGGGGTCTCGACGGATATCTGGCTCCCGCTGCCGCCGCCGCCGCCGGGCGTAGCCTCAAAGTTTACCCAGCCGTAGCCGGGGAAATAGACCTGCGCCCAGGCGTGATAATGCCAGTCCCGCAGGATGTAGGTGCCCCTTTCATCGCCGGGCTCACCGGGCAGATAACCCACCACCAGGCGGGCGGGGACATCTATAGTGCGGAGCATTACCGCCATCGCCGAGGCGAAATAGAGACAAAATCCGCGTTTTTCCGTGAACAGGAAGTAGGAAACGCCGTCCGTTCCCTCCGGCGGGGCGTCGATAATCGCTTCGTAGGGGAAACCGGCAAGATAATCGACGACAGCCAGCACTTTAGCATAGGGCGTCGCCGCGCCGGCGGTGATATTTTCACTCAAAAGCCTGACCGCTTCTGAATAGTCCGGCGGCAGCTGGAGGTAATAATCCCTGATATACCCGGGGTAATCATCCCCGGCGCCGGAAAGCTGGTCGGCGGTGGGATTGACCAGCACCGACTGCACGGAATAGCTTTCACCGATGCCCAGGATACGCTGGGTGGTAACCTCCATCACCTCATTACCGGCGGCCTCGTGCAGCACCACCGGAGAATCGGAAGAAACAAGGTTGCCGGCTACGAGCACCACATCGCCGCTGATGTTCATGGTAACCTCGTACCGCATCAAGTCCTCCTGGCTAACGGAAGCGGTATTCTCCCGGGGCACTTTAGCGTCCAGGGGCTGCCCGGTGGTGGGGCTGTTAACCCATCCGGTAGAGGTATAAGTATCATAGATATCCATCGGCCAGTAAGAGGGCCGGTTGGAATGCACGATGAAATGGATAATGTTGCCCTGGTTCCATCCCTTCTCAAAAGTCAGCTCGGTTAACAGGCTGGAGGTACTGAAAGCCTGCTTGGCGGGCACGGCGTTGAAGATATTGAGACGGGACTCCCTCATATCCTGTTTCCAGCCGAGGGCGGAGGACATCAGGTTTTGCAGTCCGGAAGCCCGCGCCTGCGGCGTAAGCCAGGCCAGCGAAGACGCCAGGACGACGATGCAGACCAGCGGAACGACCAGGTACAGCAGGCTTTTAGCGGTATAGCCGGAGCCGCGCCCGGACTTAACGAATTGCCCGGCGATGCGCGTCTGGATAACCAGTAAAACGGCCGCCACGAAGAAAGCCGGGAAATAGTAGTAATTGACGGCGGAAAGGTTGCTTAAATTGACGATGATGACCACCGCACCCAGAGTTACGGCCACCCAGGCGTTATGCCGGCGCAGAAGGAACCATATACCCAGATAGCCGATAAGCCAGACCAGCAAGGCAATGACCAGAGCGAAGACGACGTTTTCCTCTCCCGGGAGCAGGGCGGCGGACGGCTGCCACCAGGACTTTAAAACAGTAAACAGGTGATGGAAACTGTGCGCGCCGGGCAAACAATTCAGCGCCTGCCAGACAGCCACCAGGACGCCGACGACCGGCGCAAGGATATGGATGAGCCAACCGGCAGCCCTGGCAAAAACCAGCAGCCAGACGAACAGCATGGCCAGGAAAAGGACCAGCGTGAAAGCCGGCTGGGGCGTCAGCCACTGCGCCCGCTCGACGGAAAAGACCGCCACCTCCAGCGTCAGGAAAAGCAGGGCGATGTTCAGCCAGGTGCGCCAGTTACCTTCCCGGGGAACAGGGGCGGGGGGCGCCTCCGGCGTTAACGCTTTCTTCAGCCGGTCCGGCCGGGCGGCCGGTTTTCTCAAGTTATCTTTCACTGTGGTCTTTAACCCCCGTGCTTTGTAGCGGCGAAGCGATGAAACGGCTGTCCAGCGCCCGGGAAATATCAGCACCGCGCCGGACGATATAGGCGTGCACGCCGCCGGTGACCAAACCGCGGGCATTTTCCACCGCGCTCACCTTGCCGCCGAAGCTGGCGGCATCGAGGAGGATGGCGGTAACGGTGGTGCCGCGCTTGACGATGCGGCGCAGCGGCGTCCCCATTCTCTTAATATCGGACGCGGTAATGACAATAACGGCGGAACCGCTATCAAAACGCTCTTCCTGGGCAGTGAGCAAGGCGTCCACCGGCACCTCGCCGCCGGGCTTGACCAGGGCCAGAGCGCGCATCACGTTCTCCATTTGCTCCTCGCCGGTATCCGGCAGATAGAGATAAGAGCGGTCGCCGGAGGCTAAAAGCCCCACCTTTTTGCCGCTCTCCAGGTATTTCTTGGCCAGCGAGGCGGCGATGGTCACGGCGTACTCGGTGGTGGACTCGGCGCCCTCTCCGAACTGGGCGGACCGGGCCATGTCCAGGATAATCCAGATGTCTTTATAGACGTAATTGGTGCGGTCGGGGTCGAACTCCTTGACCATGAGGCTGCCGGTATGGGCCGTGGTCGGCCAGTGGATATAGCGCAGGCTATCGCCGCTGGCGTACTCGCGCACCCGGGAGGCGTTGGGGCTGGTCTGGGCGGCAAACCAGCGGCGCGGGTTGGCCCCCGGCTCATGGTGCGGCAGCGCCTGGAAATAAGGCACCTCCACCGTATCCGGGAAAACGATGATATACTGCCCCAACCCGAAGTACTGATTGATAGAGAAAAACCCGAGGGGGTCGCGGACGCGGGCGTCAATGTTCCCCAGGGTATATTCCCCGCGCCGGGTGCAGGACACCTTAATGCGCCAGGTGTATAACCCCCGCGCCGCCAGGTGAAATTCCGCCATACCCTGCCCGCCCGGCATATCCGTGTCCTGCCACGCCTCAATAGACGCGATGGGTATGCGGCCCCGGTTGACGAAGGTCAACTCTTCCTCGAACTGCTCCCCTACCCGGCAGTACTTAGGCATGTTTTCCACCCGGCCGTCAATGTTGCGGGCGTTAAGGCGCAGCCAAAAATAGCTCAGGAAAAGCACGACGACCAGGAAAATAAAGAGTCGCCAAAGCATAGTGTAGCCGAAGGCCAGCATGAGGAAGAAGGAGAGCAACAATACAACGATAAGGAACCAGCGAATTTTCATATCTTTGCATCCCGCGGACCAGTTGAAGGTTACTTTATATTTACGCAGCTTTCTTGCGGTCGGGGAGGGCGCCGGGCACGGGGATAGTCTCAAGAATCTCGTTGATAAAGGCGCGGCTGTCCGCCCCCTGCGATTGTCCCGTAGAGGAGAGGAGGGCGCGGTGGGCCAGAGCGGGCACGGCGAGGGCTTTGATATCATCCGGGAGGACGTAATCGCGACCGGACAAAAGCGCCCTGGCCTGGGCGGAGCGGAAAAGCGCCAGCGAGCCGCGCGGCGAAGCGCCGAGGTAGATGGATGGGTGATGGCGGGTGGCTTCCACCAGCGTCACGATGTACTGCTTGACCAGACCGTCCACGTAGATTTTCTTGACCGTGTCCTGGAGCAGCAAAACATCAGCCGCGTCAACCACGTGCCCGATTTGCTCGATAGGATGCACGAGCTGCTGGTTTTCTATAATAGCCACCTCTTCCGCCGGTGACGGATAGCCGATGTTGATGCGCAGCAGAAACCGGTCCAGCTGGCCTTCCGGCAGGGGGAAAGTGCCCTCGTACTCCAGGGGGTTCTGGGTGGCGAGGACGTGAAAAGGGGAGGGCAATTTATGGGTGACGCCGTCCACGGAAATCTGGCGCTCTTCCATAGCTTCCAGCAGGGCGGACTGCACCTTGGGGGTGGCGCGGTTGATTTCGTCCGCCAGGACGACCTGAGCGACGATAGGCCCGGGGTGGTATTCGAAATCACCGACTTTCTGGTTAAAAACCGTGACGCCGGTAATATCGCCGGGCAGCATGTCCGGGGTGAACTGGATGCGCTTGAAGGTGCAGTTGATGGACCTGGCCAGACTGCGGGCGAGCATGGTCTTACCGACGCCGGGGGCATCTTCAATAAGCAAATGCCCCTGACTGACCAGGGCTATCACCGCCAGCCGCACCGCTTCCGTCTTGCCGATCATGACCTTCTCTACGTTCCGAACGATTTTTTCGGCAAGGTGCCTGGCTCCATCAATACTAGCGTCCACTGCTGCCCCTTCATCCGGGGGGTAGAGGCAAGACTCCGGTTACACACTCCCCTGACTGGAGTATATCACAAGAAAAATGCGTCAACAAACCCCCCAAACGGCCAGGCGGGTACTAGCCCGGCGTATATTGTCGCCCGGGGGCGGGCGGCGGTAAAGTTAGATATCAATAGCGGACAAGCGAGACGAAAATGCTGCTGGAAATAAAAAACCTTACCAAAATCTACAAAGGCAAGAACAGGGTCAAGGCCAATGACAACATCAGCCTGGCCGTGAGCGAGGGCGAGGTCTTCGGGCTTTTAGGCCCGAACGGGGCGGGCAAGACCACCCTGGTCAACCAGATTATCGGGCTGGCGGTGCCTACCTCTGGCACCATCACCATCTCCGGGGTGGACGTGATAGCCAATCCCGATTACGCGCGGCAGGCCTGCTCCTTCCAGGCGCAGGTACAGGCGCCTATTTCCGGGCTGGCGGCATTACAGGCAATCGAACTGGTGGGGCGGATAAGGGGCGGCAAGAAAGCGGATGTCCACCAACGCGCCCTGGAGCTTATCGAGAAGCTGGAGCTGGGCGAGTGGCAGAAAACGCTGGGGCTGACGATATCCGGCGGCGTGCGCCGCCTGGTGGCCTTCTGCATGGCGGCGGTGGTGCCGGGGAGAATCGTTATCCTGGACGAGCCGACCAACGATGTCGACCCGCTGCGGCGGCGGGCTATCTGGCAGGAAGTGCAGGAGCTGGCCAAACAGGGCGCCGCGGTGCTGCTGGTCACCCATAACATCCTGGAGGCGGAGCGGGTGGTGGACCGCCTGGCGATAGTGGACCAGGGGGTCATCAAGGGGATGGGCACGCCGGGCAGCCTGAAAGAGAGCGAGGGGGACGCCATGCGGCTGGAACTGACGCTGGAGCCCAAAGCCGCGGAGCCGTCCCTGCCGGAATACTTAAAGCAACCGCTGGTCATCAACCGGCGCGTACTGGGACAGGTGCAGCCGGAGGATATCCCGGCGGCCATAGCCTGGGCGCGCGGCCTCAAGGAGAGCGGGGACATCGAGGAGTTTTCACTCGGTCCGGCCACCCTGGAAGATGTTTACGTGAGGCTGGTAAAAAATCCTAACGGCAACGACCGCCACGGGAAGGAAGCCTGACGATGACGAGATGGATTAGAAGCTACGGACTGATGCTGAAGTGGGTCTTTTTAAGCAACCGGCCCTGGCTGTCCCTTAACCTGGCGGTGCAGATAGGGATTGCCGCCGGCTTCATCTACGGCATCAGCTTTTTCTACCCGGAAATCACGCCGGAAATCGCCAAGTACGTGACCACCGGCGCCCCGACGATAATACTGCTCACGGTGGGCATGGTAATGGTGCCCCAGATAATCGCCCAGGGGCGCACCGAGGGGAACTTCGACTATATATGGTCGCTGCCGGTGCCCCGCATGGCGCACATCGCGGCGGATGCCACCAACATGTTCGGCAGCACGCTGCCGGGCATCGCCCTGGCGGTGGCGCTCGGGGCAATGCGCTTCGATTTCGGCCTGAATATCAGCCCGCTCATCATTCCCGCGGTACTGCTGATATCCATGTGCGGCACCTTCGTGGGATATTCCATGGCTTTCGCCGTGCCCAAGCCGATGATGGTGAACGTGATTACCCAGATACTCATCTTCGTGGTGATGCTGTTCTCCCCGGTGAGCTTCCCGGCGGAAAGGCTGCCCGGCTGGCTGCAGGCGGTGCACCAGGTACTGCCCATCCAGTACATGGCCGACCTGATGCGCGGCACGCTGACCGACCTGCCGATAAACATGGCGAGGGCGTTCGCCATTACCGGGGCGTGGTGCGTGGCCGGGTTCGTCATCACCGGGCTGCTGGTGAGGCGGAGGCAGTAGAGAGCTAGCGGGGCATTTTCCACCAATTGTTTTTTTGATTGTTGCTGGATTTTCCGTACGTAAGCAGCTTCAGGGATTTGCTTGTTGTTTTATGTTAAGTTTAGGGATTAGAGATTAGGGAATAGGGAGGAGAGAGGAGTAGTTGGGGGATGTACGCTGGATTCCCGTTTTCTCCTTCGACAGGCTCAGGATGAGCGGGAATGACGGAGGGGATAAGGAAAATCCCCCTTTTTCAAAGTGGGAGACGGGAAGGGTATGGTTCGACCCTCCTACGCTGAAGCTATGAAGGGCAGGCGGGCTCACCATGAGCGGGGGGATAAGGGGGGACGGGTTGGGAACCCGCCCCTACATCTTTTTATAGACTCCGTATTCCTGTCCAGCCTGCCACATGGCTTTGAGGTTTTCCCCTTTGCCTTTGTCTATAGAGGCGCCGCCGGTGAGGATAAAGCCGCCGCCTTTACCGCAGACCTCAATAAGCTTGCGGCAGTATTCCTTGACCGCCGCGGCGGTGCTGGTCATGAGCAGGGAGGCGGGGACGTTCCCGGCGATGCAGGCCCTGCCGCCCAGTATTTCCTTAGCCTGGAACATGTCCGTCTGGTCGAAAAGCCAGACCACCTTGCCGGGGGGCAGGTCCCGGATAATGCTGAGCCGGTTAGTGTACTTCCCTTCCGCGAAGAGGTAGGGCACCAGCCCCGCCTCGATAATGCCCAGGATTACCTTCCGGAAGGCGGGCCAATAGAAGGTCCGGTACTGCTCATCGGACATAAAGGTGTCGTCGCCTTTGTGCAGGGGGAACATGACCATCACCCCGCCGGAAGCATCGGCCGCCGCCACGCCGGTGTCAATCAGGACCGGCACCAGCTTTTCCATAGCGGCGAGGACCTTCTCCGGTTGGCGGTACATATCCATGACGATGCCCTTCGTGCCCCGCAGGGTGTCGCCGAGGATATCGAACGGGGCATGGCTCATGCCGCCGGCCAGGGCCGGATAGCCCGCGGCCAGGGCCTCCCGGCTGAACTCCATCGCCGGTCTGCTCCAATCCGCCGTCTCTTTCCCATAGTCGATAATGGCCTGGTACATATCCCGCACCTCCGGCAGGGCGGCCGGGGCCAGGAAATTGGTGGAAAAGCCGAGCAGGTGGGACAAAGGCTGGAATTTAGCCAGCGGCGCCAGCGCGCCGATAGTGCGGGGCAGATAGCGGCGGAAACAGAAATCCGACAAATCGCTGATAAAATAGTCGTACTCGTCCGCCTTCATGTACTCCCCTTCCACGAACTGCTGCATCCAGGCGTCGTCCGGCAGGCCGTGGCCGGGCCACTTCATCGTCAGTCCCTGCGCAATCTCCAGCGAACGGCCGGAGGGCGTCATACCGCCGGAAAAGGTGTCCGATTCATATTCCTGAAAGAAGCGGCGGTAGGCCTCAGTGGCGCGGCGGTTATCATACATGGCGTCTTTGAGGGTCATGCCGGCGTTATATAGCGGGAAAGAGCCCGCCGGGAGCATCACCGGGACGCGGTCCGGCTCCTCCAGCCTGATGACCTTGATAAAGCGGGTGACGCGCTCTTTATAGGCTTTTTCCGCCGCGGCGCTGTGGAACTTAACGTGCGGCGGGTTGAGCCAGCGGTCAAACCTCTGCTGGCGTTTTTCTTCCGGGGTCAAGGCGGGCGGCTGCTTATCCATTTTTCCGAACTCCTGCTGCGGGGGTATTACAGGTATCAGGGGCATTATAGAGGGCGGGGAGAAGGGGTGTCAAACGGAGGGGAAAGGGAGAGTTCACAGTTTATAGTTAATAGTTTACAGCGGGGGGAGGGATTGGGGAAGGAAAAAGACGGGACCTTACCCTCCGGTTCCCTCTCCGCCGGCAGAGAGGGAGCGATAAGCAGCTGGCAATTTGTAGTTGGTAATTTGAATGGGGGCAGGTCAGGGGGAAAGGGGGTGACTAAAATCCCCCTCTTATGCCCTTCCGATTCGTTCCTCATACGGAATCCCGCATGAACAGGGTGAATCGGGACTTTTTCAAAGGGGGACGCCGATACCCCTGAAAAGTGAGTAAACCTTAAAAGGCGATACCCTGAATTTATTTGACAAGAAACCCTCAAAAAGACTACATTCCGGGGGAACGGGTCGAACGCAAAATATTTTCCCATATAAATAACCGCAGGAGGACAGATTATGAGCACCTGGCATGAATACGTGCAGCAGACGGGTAAAGTGCCGGAATGGCCTTACCCGGTGAACTACGGCAAGGTGAATGAAATCACGGCGGACGTGCTGGTGATAGGGGGAGGGGTGGCGGGGCTGCAGGCCGCCATCAACGCCGCCAAGACGGGCGCTAAAGTGGCGGTGCTGGAGAGGGGACATGCCAAGCGGAGCGGGTCGGGCGGGGCGGGCGTAGACCACTGGCACGGCGCGGTGACCAACCCCTGCTCCAAGGTCACGCCGCAGATGTACACGGACGCCTGCTACGATAGCATGCTGGGCTGGACGGGCGGGCACGTGCGCTACATCATTACCAAAGAAAGCTGGGACACCCTGCTGGAAGTGGAAAAGATGGGCGTCCAGATACGGGACATCAAGGACGAGTTCAAGGGCGCCGACTTCCGGGACGAAGAGACGAAGCTGATGTTCGGGTACGACTATAAAAACAAGCATATCATCCGCGTCTGGGCGTACAATATCAAGCCCAAGATGTACGCCGAGGCGAAGCGACTCGATATCAACATACAAAACCGGCTGATGCCCACCGCGCTTTTGACCGCCGCGGGGAAACAGGGGATGAGGGTGACGGGGGCCACTGCGGTCAACACGCACACCGGCGAGTTTTACGTATTCAAGGCCAAAGCCACGGTCATCGCCACGGGCGGGGCGGGACGATTGTTCGTTTTCGACCCGGAGACCACGGCGTCCGGCACGATGGCGGACATGAACTCGGCGGGGGTGGGGCAGGCGCTGGGATGGAACGCGGGGGCGGAGTTCGTGTGCATGGAAGGGAGCGCGCCGGGGGGGCTTATCGGCTTCGGTTACGCGCCGTACAGCATGGGCAACGCCAGCAACACCTATCACGGCACGCCGATAGTGGACGCCGAAGGCAAAGAGCTGCCCTGGGTGGACGTGTTCGGGCGGGAGCTCAAGACCTGGCACGACCGTTTCTACCCGCAGGAAGGACAGCAGTTCCAACTGGGCATAGGCATTGGGATATCCCGCACCAACCGGGAGTTCCGCCTCAACGACATACCGCCGAACATCGTGGACAGGATACGCAACGGCGAGTTCAAGCTGCCGCTGTACGCCGATTTCACCCGGCTGTCCCCGGAAGAGCGGCGCTGCATCTTCGGGATGATGGTGGGGAACGAAGGCAAGACCCGCATCCCCATTTACGATACCATGACCAAGGCCGGGTTCGACCCGGACAAGGACCTCTTCCAGGCGCCGGTGATGCCGGTGGAGGGGTATTTCAACGCCTGCTACTGGGCGGGCGGCCCCAACACGCCGTCAACAGTGCGCAGCCTGAGCGGCGGGGGCTTTTTGACCGACTGGAACCTGATGACGAACCTCGAGGGGCTGTATATCGGGGCGGGGAGCACCATCTACGGGGGAGGCTGCCACGGGGAATCGCACACCACCGGCCGCTACGCCGGCAAGCGCGCCGCCGCCTACGCCAGAACGGCCGCCGAGCCAACGGCGGATAAACAACAGGTCGAAGCCCAGCGCGAAGCGGCCTACCGCGCCACCCGGCAGTCCAAAGAAGGCAACGGTTGGAAGGAAATCAACGCCGCCGTCGCCCGCATCATGCGGGACTACTGCGGCAAACACAAGAACGAGATGACCCTGAACCTGGGGCTGAGGCTGCTCAACGAGCTAAAGACCACCGAGCTGGCCTCCGCTTACGCTTCCAACCCGCATGAGCTGGGCAGGCTGCTCGAATGCCACGCCCTCGTCTCCGTGGGAGAACTGGTAATAAAATCGTCGCTGGCGCGGAAAGCCTCCAACTCCGTGCTCGATTTCCACCGTATCGACTACCCGCAGATGGACCCGCCGGAGTGGAACAAGCTGCTGCCCATCCGCCAGGAGAAAGACGCGGTAAAGGTCAGGGAGCTGGCGCTGGACTTCCACCTGAAAGCGCCCTACGCCGCCAGCTACGAGGAGAACTACCGGAAGCACGGCGTGAAGTAAGCAGGATATTTACTCTTTAAGGGAGATACGAAGATGTCTGATAAAGCCTATATGGTACCCAACCCGCCCACCCCGAACAAGGCGGTGGCGTTCAACCCGGAATTCTGCACCGGGTGCAACAGATGCGTCGATGTTTGCCCCACGGACGTGATGATGCCCAACCCGGAAAAGAAGCAGCAGCCGATAGTGGTCTATCCGGAGGAGTGCTGGTACTGCGGCGGCTGTGTCGAGGAATGCCCACGGCCCGGCGCCATCACCATGCTCCACCCCACCCAGCAGCGGATATCCGTGAACTGGAAACGCAAGGACACCGGGGAGCTGTTCCGGCTGGGGATGAAGAACCCGCCGCCGCCGAATACGCGGCCGCCGAGCGGGGAGTGAGGGGGAGATAAGTAGTTGGTAATTTGGAGGGAAAGGGAGGTTGACTTACCCCACTCTCTCTTATCCCTCTCCCCGCTGGCAAGGAGAGGGAGGATGAGTAATTGGAAGTTAGTAGTTAACAGTTAACAGTGGGGGAAAAGGGGTGGATTACAGCTTGCTTTAGTACGGTTTTCTCTATTGCGACCAGTCCTTTCAGCTTTACCCCGTGTCTGAAAAATGCTATAATAAATGTGGCTGTATTACCCGAATTAAAAAGAACATAAGTTCTGGCGCTTATCAGATATCACCAGGCGAAAGAGGACATCGATGCCGGAAGCTACCGAACCGATTAAAGAGAAAAAACCCAAAGCGGCCGCCTACTCCGCCGAAGACATCCAGGTACTGGGAGGCAGGGAGGCGGTAAGGCGGCGCCCGGGCATGTACATCGGCAGCACGGACCAGCGCGGCCTGCACCACCTGCTTTATGAAATAGCCTACAACAGCATCGACGAAGCCATGGCCGGAAGCTGCGACCATATAGTAGTCACCCTGAAAAAGGACGGCGCGGTCAGCGTTGAGGACAACGGGCGCGGCATCCCGGTGGATATCCACCCCACCACCAAAGTATCGGCGCTGGAGACCGTCATGACCGTGCTCCACGCCGGCGCCAAGTTCGGCGGCAAGTCCTACACCGTTTCCGGCGGCCTGCACGGGGTGGGGGCATCGGTAGTCAACGCCCTTTCCGAATGGGTTATCGTGGACGTGAAAAGGGACGGCAAGGTACACCACCAGGAATACAAACGCGGCGTGCCGGTTGCGCCGGTAGCGGTAATCGGCCAGGCGGAAGGCACCGGCACCACCACCACCTTCCTGGCGGACAAACAGATATTCACCGAGACGACTTACGACTTCGAGACGATATGCGAGCGCCTGCGGGAGATGGCCTACCTCAACAAGGGCGTGCAGATATCCATCTACGACGAAATCAACGATAATGAGAAGACCTTCTACTTCGAGGGAGGCGTGGCCAGTTTCGTGCGGCACCTCAACCGCAACCGCGTGGTAAGGCACGCGCTGCCCATTTACGTCACCAAGTCCATAGGCACCACTACCATCGAGGTAGCCCTGCAATACAACGACGGCTTCAGCGAGTCGGCCTTAAGCTTCGCCAACTGCGTCAACACCATCGACGGCGGCACCCATCTTACCGGCTTCCGCTCCGCCCTGACGCGCGTCCTGAACGACTACGCGCACAAAGCCAAGATAATCAAGGAAGACGACCCCAACCTGACCGGCGAGGACGTACGCGAAGGGCTGACCGCCATCGTCAGCGTCAAGCTGGCCGAGCCGCAGTTCGAGGGACAGACCAAGGGCAAGCTGGGCAACATCGAAATCAAGAGCCAGGTGGAAAGCGCCGTCAACGAAGGGCTGGCGCTCTACATGGAGGAACACCCGGACGAGGCCAAGAAAATAATCGAGAAATGCGTGACCTCCGCCCGCGCCCGGGAAGCCGCCCGCAAAGCGCGCGACCTTATCATAAGAAAAAGCGGGCTGGACTCCGGCACGCTGCCCGGCCTGCTGGCCGACTGCTCCGAGAGAGACCCCGCCCAGTGCGAGCTGTTCCTGGTAGAGGGCCCCTCCGCCGGAGGCTCCGCCAAGCAGGGGCGCAACCGCCGTTTCCAGGCTATTTTGCCCTTACGCGGTAAAATCCTCAACGTGGAAAAAGCCGCGCCGGACAAGATGCTGGCCAACGAGGAAATACGCACGATGATTACCGCCATCGGGGCGGGCATCGACGAGGACTTCTCCACGGAGAGAATACGCTATCATAAAGTCATCCTGATGTCCGATGCCGACGTGGACGGCTCCCATATCCGCACGCTGCTGCTGACGTTCTTTTTCCGGCACATGACCAAGCTCATCAACGCCAAGCACCTGTATATAGCGCAGCCGCCCTTGTACCGTGCCACGAAAGGGAAGACTGGCGAGTGGATATATAATGAAGAAGCGCTTAATAAGTACTACTCCAAGCTTGCTTTTGAGAACGTCACGGTGTTCTCCAAAGACGATTCTATCAAGCTAAAGGGTGAGCAAATAATTGAATTCCTCGATTCTTTAAAGGAATATGATAATGGTTTGTCTCTACTCGAGAAGGCCGGATTACCGAGGGGAATTGGAGAAATATTAATCAAAAAGGGGCATTCTGTTCAAATTGATTTCAGTAAAAATGACGGTGAAATAATGCCGGTAGTAGCTAAATGGTTTCATGAATCCAAAATACCTTATGAAATGTGTGATGACCCGGCTAATAATGAATATTACATACAGCTTCCCGAGAAAACAAAACTCAACAGGAAATTACTAGAAGACCCTATACTTAAAAAATGCTATTTACTTTATCCCAAAGTTGAGCAATATGTCGAGGGCAAGTTATATTACGTTAAAAAGAATGAAAAAGAACTAGGTGTCGACGTTCCGTGGAACAAACTCGCTCAAATACTGGAAAAGTTATCTGACAAATCAGGTGTTTCCCTCCAGCGCTATAAGGGTCTGGGTGAGATGACGGCGGAGCAGCTCTGGGAGACCACGATGAACCCCGCCAACCGCACCTTGCTGGAAGTAAGCATACTGGACGCCGCCAAAGCGGACGAGACATTCCAGATGCTGATGGGGGGCGAGGTGCCGCCGCGGAAAGCGTTTATCCAGGCGCACGCCAAATATGCCAGGCTGGATATTTAGTCGGGGTTAGGAATCCGCAGTTTGAGCGCGTTTTCCCAACTCGTAGGGTTCAAGGGGCTCGGCGGAGGAATATTCTTCCGGGAACAAGACAGTGGAGTAGGACCTGTCCGGGCTGGTGGTAATCCAGATTTCCGGGAAATTTCTAGATTCATAGGTAGCCAGAATAAGGCGTCCGACTTCCTCGCTTATATCATTTAGGCGCTTTTCATCATCACTCATCTCTCCCCAGTCCCCTTTGCGATAGCGCTCCAGGCTCACCTGCACGAAGTCGGTGAACTGTTTGTCCCGGCCGGTCATTTCCCTGACCCCCCGCGTAAACAGCACCTGCCCGATGTTCATTTCCACAATCTTAGACTGGTGCAGAACATCCACCACATCCGTAAGGGGCAGCATTTCCCGCAGGCTTTCTATTTTGCTCAGGAGGGCAAGGCCTTTCTTGGTAATGCGGAAGCTCGGCAAGCCCATTTTTTCCTCGGCGTTTTCCAGGGCGCCGACGCGTATTAACTGCTCCAGGTAGTTTAAGGCCTGCTCGTTGGTGATGCGGGAAGTGTGCTGGATTTCAAACTTGCTGGCGTACCCCAGGCGTAAAAGCCGGAGGATATCCGCCACAATCTCTATATTGTCACGACGGTCTTTTGGCTGCTGCATAATATTTACCTGCCGGATAGAATTTTTTATCCCTTATATACACCAAAACCGACCATTGAAAGGTCGGTTTCACCATTAGCTCCCCGCCAGCCAGGTGACCAATTACAGCTGGCGCTTCACAGCCTCCAAAAGGGACTATTGTATTTTTGTTAATATCATTTTCGCCCCGGCAGGGAAGAATGTCAAGGTAAAAAACAGCACAAATGGTTAGAAATGCGGTATGAAATAATGTTAGAAATTCCAACGAAACCGGCGGCGTATCCGGGGGAAAAGGGGAGGCGGCAGTGCCACCTTAAGACCAGGTGTTTTGCCCGGAACGAAGTTACGTCCGGCTGAATCTTTGGCGGCTTACCCGCCCGCTACTTCATCTGAATCAGGGAGAAGAACTCGGCGCGGGAGGTGGCCTGCGTCTTGAAGGTCCCGCGCAAAGCGGAGGTGATGACGTTGCTGCCGGGTTTCTTGATGCCCCGCATAATCATGCACATATGCTCCGCCTGTACCACCACGCCGGTGCCGGTGGCATTCAGCCCGTTAAAAACGGTATCCGCGATTTCCGTGGTAATACGCTCCTGCACCTGGGGGCGGCGGGCGATGGTCTCCACCACGCGGGCAATCTTGCTGATGCCCACGATACGCCCTTCTTTATTGGGGATATAGCCCACGTGCACCACCCCGAAAAACGGCAGCAGGTGGTGCTCGCACATGGAGTAGAACGGTATGTCTTTAACGACCACCATTTCCCGGTGCCCCAGCTCAAAGCCTACTTTAAGGTCGGCCCCGGGGTTTTTATCGATTCCCTGGAAAAGTTCGGCGTACATTTCCGCCACGCGCTGGGGGGTATCCCGCATGCCCTCGCTGGAGGGGTCGGCGCCGATACATTCGATGATTTCTTTTACCGCTGCATTAATCCTGGCCGCGTCATACATATTCCGTCTCCTTTTGGTATCCCCTTAAATAGTCTCCCATCCATTATACCGGAAAAGCTTGAGATAAGGGGATATTTCAAGAGGGTAACGTTTCACCCTCACCCATTCGGCTTAGCCAGAGTGACAACAGAGAGATTGCTTCGTTACTGCGTTCCCCGCAATGACAAAGCCTAGCCCCAGCCCAGGGCTTTTTCCACCGCCTTGATGTCCGCCGGGAGCTCCAGGATGGACGGGGCTTTTTTCAGAGCGGCTTCCGTGTCCTTGAGGCCGTTGCCGGTGACCACGCAGACGATTACCTTGTCCGTGAACTTCCGGCCCTGCCCGGTCAGCTTTATCAGCCCGGCCAGCGGCGCCGCCGAAGCCGGTTCCCCGAACACCCCGGCCTGTGAGGTCATGATGCGCTGGGCGGCCAGAATCTCATCGTCGCTGACCATATCGATAATGCCGCCGGACTCATCCCGGGCGGCGACGGCTTTTTCCCAGCTGGCGGGGTTGCCGATGCGGATGGCAGTGGCGATGGTCTCCGGCTTCTCGATAGCGTGGCCGCGGACGATGGGCGCGGCGCCCTCCGCCTGGAAGCCGTACATCTTGGGCTTTCGGGTGGCTTTGCCGATTTCGTAATATTCCTTAAAGCCTTTCCAGTAGGCCGTGATGTTGCCGGCGTTGCCCACCGGCAGGAAAAGGTAGTCCGGGGCATCGCCGAGGACGTCGATAATCTCAAAAGCGGCGGTCTTCTGCCCCTCGATGCGGTAGGGGTTAAGGGAGTTCACCAGGGTGACGGGGTTCCGCTCGCTGAGGCTGCGCACGATTTCCAGCGCCCTGTCAAAGTTGCCCTCTATGGAGATGATCCTGGCGCCGTAAACGATGGCCTGCGCCAGCTTGCCCATAGCTATCTTGCCGCCGGGAATGACAATGATACACTGCAGCCCGCAGTAAGCGGCGTAAGCCGCCGCGGAAGCGCTGGTATTGCCGGTGGAGGCGCAGATGATGGCCTTGCTGCCTTCCTCCACCGCCTTGGCTACCGCCATCACCATGCCGCGGTCCTTGAAAGAGCCGGTGGGGTGGCAGCCTTCCAGTTTGAAATAAAGCTCTTTGCAGCCGTATTTTTCCGCCAGCTTATCACACCTGACTAAGGGCGTATCACCTTCACCGATAGAAAACAGCGGTGTTTTTTTGGTTACGGGGAGGTATTTTTTATACTGGAACAGAACGCCTTTTTTCATATTAGTTTTCAAAAACCCTCTCACTCTCCCTTTAGTAAAGGGAGACGAAATCACTTTCCTTAAGCATAATTATTACTGACCGCTGTGTCCCCTTTCGTAAAGGGGGATTAAGGGGGTTTTTGGTTACCCCCCTTCTATATCCTCAACGCGGATGAAGTTGCTGATTTTTTTCACCGAGTCCAGCCCGGCCAGCTCCCGCAGTCCTTTCTGCATAGCTTTCTCCCGGGCGGGGTGGGTCATAATAACGATTTCCGCGGTGCGGGTCTTTTCGTCCACCTCCGGCTGGATGGCGGAGAGTATGCTTATCTTGTTCTTGCCGAAGACGGTGGCAATCTGCGCCAGCACGCCGGGACGGTCCTTGGCGGCCAGCCGCACGTAATACTGCGTTTCAATATCGTTCATGGGGCGGATAACCTTGCCGGAAACCTCTTTCCAGGTAGACAGGCTGCCGATGCCCAGGACAATCTTGCGCGCCGAGGACACCACGTCCGCCACCACGGCGCTGCTGGTAGGCAGCGCGCCCGCCCCCTGCCCCAGGAAAAGCACTTTGCCCACCAGGTCCCCCTCCACGTGGACGGCGTTATAGACCCCGTCCACCTTGGCCAGGAAGGAGTCCTGCGGGATAAAGACCGGGTGGACCCGCACCTCTATAGCGTCCCCGCTCTGCTTGGCGATGGCCAGCAGCTTGATGGCAAAATTCAACTCTTTAGCGTAACGGAAGTCCCGCGAATCAAGGCGGGAAATGCCCTCGCGGTAAATGTCCTCCGGGCGCACCCGGGTCTGGAAAGCCAGGGAGGCCAGTATCGCCAGCTTATAGTTGGCGTCAATCCCCTCGATGTCATTTTCCGGGTTGGCTTCCGCGTAGCCGAGCTTCTGCGCCCGCTTCAGCGCGGCGGCAAAGTCCATGCCCTCTTGAGCCATCATGGTCAGAATATAGTTAGTGGTGCCGTTGATGATGGCGTAAATGGCGTTTATCCGGTTAGCTACAAGGTCGTGTTTAAAGGGGGCGATAAGCGGGATGCCGCCGCCCACGCTGGCCTCAAAAAGCAGGCCGACGCCGTGCTTATGCGCCAGCGCCAGCAGGTCAATGCCATGCTTGGCAATCAGCTCTTTATTGGAGGTGACCACGTGTTTGCCGCCGGTTATCGCCCTTTGGACGTAGTCCAGCGCCGGTTTTTCGCCGCCGATGGCCTCGATGACGATATCAATATCGGGCGCGTTGAAAAACTCATCGTCGTCGGTGGTGAAAAGCGCCGCGGGCATTTTCTTCGCCTGCGGGCGGGTCAAGTCCTGGGGCAATACCTTGATTTTGCGCAAAACGAGGGGGCAGCCCACCTTTTCCGCCAGCGCGTCCGCCTTTTCCGTCAGGACTTTGGCTACCTGCCCGGAAACCACCCCCAGCCCCAGCAGCCCGATGCCGATACTCTTCTTTTTCATATACGTTCCCTTATCGCTACTGCACTTTACTGACCGCTTTATCCACCGCCCAAGCCTTTAAATCAGTGGTAAAGTTATTAAATACATCAGCGGCGGACTCCGCCATGAGTCCGGATGACCATTCGTAATAGGCCGCATCCACCAGGGACTGGCGGTCATCATCGCTTAAGGCGCTGTTGTCCTGCCGGTCCGCCACCAGTACCACCCAGTAAGCGCCCTGCGTCCAGTTAGTAGTATCCAGGACGGGACCGCTCCACTCCCCTACCGGCGTATCCGCGTTGAAAACGTAGTCGTAAAACTCCTGGCTGACAAAAGTGGCGCTGCCGGAGACATTATCACTGGCATTGACGATGCCGATAGCGCCGTTGGGGACCTTGGCATACTGGGAGAACTCCTCAGCCAGCGCGGTCACATTATCACCGGCCGCCAGCTTATCCCTGACGGAGGCCGCGACAACCTTATCCGTGCAGAAAATGGCGGAGACGTTAGCGCTGACGTCCGTGGGACGGTCGTTTATCTTAATCACCCAATAGCCCATCTGTTTGTAGGAAGTGTTATCCGTGAGGGGCTGGCTCACCGTGCCGGCGGTGATGCCATCGCCGAAGGCATAGTCCACCGGGACGGACGGTATCTGCTGGTTCTGGAAATAAGGAAGGCTGTGGAAACCGAAATCCCCCTTATAGGTGGTGGAAAAATAACCCTGGGCGTACTCTTCCGCCAGCGCGGTGATGTTATCGCCGTTCATCATCTTCTCACGCACGGTAAGCCCGGTGGCGTAGTCCTCCACCATAATAGCTTTCAGGTCCACCTGATTATCGGACACCGGCACGAGCGTATCAAAATAGTCGGTGATCATCTTTTGCGTGACCAGCTGGGCGTAGGCGGCATCCCGGTTGGCTTTATTCAGGGGGAAACCGACGCTGTTAAGCAGCTCTTCCACGGCATTATCGCTGACGGTCACGCCGAGCGCCGCGGCCGATTGCTTGGCCAGCTCCGCCTGTATAATCTGGTCGATAACGCTGGAGGTAATATCGTCGACGGTTTTGGTGGAGTCCGTATTAGTGCGCAGGCCGAGCTCCAGCCTATCGATAAAATAGCCGGTACTGAACTTGGTGTCATGCACCTGGAGCACCGTTTTGTGCATGGGCACGTATTCACCCGCGTACCAGCCCGCCATGATAATCAAAGCCACCGCCAGGAGAACCGCTATCCCCCCGAACAATATAAAGCGCTGCCGCCGCACCTGTTTCTTGTGGTGGGAAAGCGCGCGGTGGGTCATCTCACGCGGGTGCTTTTCTGCTTTATTTTTACTGGCCAAGATATCACCTCTTAAAACGAAAATAACGCTGCCTTATATTTATAATGCATCAGGCGGTCAATTATCAAATGGCGGGCACGGCGGCGGGCAAGAGTAAATTGCCTCTTCCATTATACACCTCCGATTATTAAGGAATTGTAAAATAAAAAACCCGGTTTTATATCCCGGGCTCCGCAAGTATTGCTCCGCTAACGATTAAACGATAATAATTCCCGTCCCGGAGATAGGGCGAGCCCTCCCGGGGGTTAAGACGAACCCCTCTCCCTCTTATCCCTCTCCCCGTTTACAGGGAGAGGGAAGAATTTATTAAGTAGCAAGCCACTCTTCTTTCCACCCCTGATTCCAGTCCCCGGGGAAACCCGGGATGGTTAAGAGGCACTATTTCCGCCAGACGATATGGCACTGCCAGCGGGGCTCGCTGCGGGGGAAGTCCGAGCGGAAATGGGCGCCGCGGCTTTCCTCGCGGATGCAGGCGGCCTCCGTCAATAGCCGGCCCGTCAGTATCAGGTTACCCAGCTCGTAGGATGGCTGGTCGGTGGGGCGGGGCAAAGCGCGCTGCCAGGCCGCCAGGATACCGGCCGCCTGGTTAAGCCCTTCCTTATCCCGGACGATGCCCACTTTATCCCAGTGCAGCTGCTGCAACACCGCCAGGCTGGCGGCGGGCAGCCCTTTGGGCGCGGGACGCTCGCCGAGCTGAGTATGTATGTCCTTGACCCTGGCCAAATCAGAGGTCTTATCTTTGCCCTTATTCCGGGTACGCTCGATGATACGGCGGCTGAACACGATGGCTTCCAGCAGGGAGTTGGAGGCCAGGCGGTTAGCGCCATGGACGCCGGTGCAGGCCGCCTCGCCGGTGGCGAAGAGCCCGGAGATATTGGTCTCCCCCCAGGTATTGGTGCGTATGCCGCCAATCATATAGTGGGCGGCGGGGGCAACGGGCACCTGGTTGCGGGTGATATCCAGGCCGCGGTCGAGACAAAAACGGTAAATATGGGGAAAGCGGGTGGTGATGGTATGGGCGGGCAGCTGGGTCACATCCAGGAAAACGCGGTCGGCGCGGGTCTTTTTCATCTCGCTGACGATGCTGCGGGCGACCACGTCCCGGGGCGCCAAATCCGCCTTTTCATGGTAGTCCGGCATAAAGCGGTAGCCTTCCGCGTTGCGCAGGACGCCGCCTTCGCCGCGGACCGCCTCCGAGATAAGGAAAGGAGGCACGCCGGGCATGCGGAGGGCGGTGGGGTGGAACTGGAAAAACTCCATGTCCGCAATCTCGGCGCCGGCGTTAAAGGCCAGAGCGACGCCGTCCCCGGTAGCGATGCCCGAATTGGTATTATATTTAAAGAGCTGGCCGGCCCCGCCGGTAGCCAGAATCAGAAACCGGCACCGGAACTCCTCATAGGTACCGGTGCGGCAGTCCAGCGCCAGGATGCCGGTTACTTTGCCCTTCTCCACCAGTATCTCCGTGGCGAGGAAGTTTTCCAGCACCTGAATCTGGGAGTCCCGTACCTTGCGGCTCAGCGCCACCTCAATGTGCTCGCCGGTGGCGTCCCCGCCGGCATGGAGGATGCGGGGAATGCTGTGCGCCGCCTCCATGGTCAGGGCTATCTCCCCGTCCAAAGTATCGAACGGCACGCGGTACTCAACGAGGTCGGCGATGCGCGCCGGGGCCTCCCGCACCAGGATATTCACCGCTTCTTCATCGGACAGGCCGCAGCCGGCGTTAAGGGTATCCTGAATGTGCAGTTCCGGCGTATCGTCCTTACCAATAGCGGCGGCGATGCCCCCCTGGGCATACCGGGTATTACAATCGTCAATGCTGCCCTTGGTAATGACCAGGACGGTGCCCTGCTGGCGGGCCAGCAAAGCCGTATAGAGACCCCCGATACCGCTCCCCACCACAATATAGTCGTAATCGTTCATATCAAGTGTGTCCTATCTCCGGCCAAGCCGGCTAGACCTTCAATCCTTTGAGAACGTCCGCGGCGACGATATGGCGCTGCCGGTCCAGCGCTATTTCCGACAGACCGATATCCAGCGCGCGGCGGCACAGCCTTTCCACGGACAGTCCGTCGATATAGGGCGGGCCGTTAAAAATATGCGCCGCCTGGTCAGCGGCGGCGCGCACCAGGCGGGTGGTGAACAGCCGCACCATGGCGGCTTCCCTGAATATAGATTGGCCGGCGTCAGCTTTGGCGGCGGCGTCATAGACCATCAAACGGGCGGCGTGGATATTCACGGCGATTTCCGCCAGCGCCGCCTGAACGCCGGGCCGGCCCTGAATGGACTGACCAAACGTTTCCGTGGACTGGGCGCGGACGGAAGATTCTTCCAGGAGGCGGGAGGCAATACCCACACAGCGTGCGCCCCGGACGATGCGGCGCGGCGGCAGCCATTTTTTACCCAGGTGAAAGGCCTGTCCCTCCGCGCCGAGGCGGTCGGACTCCGGCACGCGGCAGTCCTGAAAAGTCAAAGCCAGGGGCGCTTTTAGCTGCGAAAGCCAGCCGGAGCGTTCTTCTACAGCGCCGATACTAAAGCCGGGAGTGTCTTTTTCCACCATAAAGCAAGTGATGCCTTTTTCCGCGGCGGCAAAGACCACGGCAAAGCAGCGGTCATAGCGGCGGGAGTAGGAGAGCTTGGTGCCATTCAAGATATAGTGCCCGTCACTTTTTACCGCCCGCGCCGTCAGGCGGGAGGGGTCGGCAACGCCTTCTTCCACCAAGGCAAGGCAGGGGTGTATCTCACCGGCGAGGGCGGGGGTTAAATATTTTTCCCGCTGCTCCGGGGAACAATCGAAAAGAACGGGGGTAATATCACCGAAATGGAAGGGAACGATAGTTTTAGCCAGCTCTTCCTCCACCAGGCAGACGCCTAAAGCGCTCAGCCCGGCGCCGCCCAGCTCCTCCGGGACGCCCACGCCCCAGAGACCCAGCTCCCGCGCCATTTTCACCAGCGCGGCTTCCTGTTCCGGCGGGAGGTAAGCGCGGGCGTCAGCAAGGTCCGCCGCCCGGCCGAGCAGGTCTCTTTCCAAAGGCTTGAGCTGCCCTTCCACGAAGTCCCGGGCGAGGGACTGTATCATTTTCAGTTCTTCAGATAGTTCGAAGTCCATGATTGGTTGTAAAAACCCCCTCTGGTCCCCTTCCGATTCGTCCCTCACACGGAATCTGCGACTTTACGAAAGGGAGAGGCTGCTCGTGCGAACCATTAATCTTAATTGTTAACCGTTCTTTCCCCCTTTTGTAAAGGGGGATTAAGGGGGTTTTTATAATCCCCTTTCACCCCCAACCCCTGGATTCCAGCTTTCACTGGAATGACAATTATATCATTAACTATCAAGGGCTTCTTCCAGAAATAAATCTATGTCCGGCTCATTGTCATCATTGATGCGCTGCTCCAGGCGGGACATTACCTCCACCAAACGGTGATTGACCACGTAATTCTTAATGGTCGTATCCACCTGGGGGCAGGCGAGGATACAGGCATCACACAAATCACAGTCCTCCCCGACGATGCTTTCCAGCGCCATGGAAGTGCGCTGATGGGTCCTGTCACGGCGTCCGGGCTCGCGGGAGAGCATGGGGCAGATATCCACGCAGTTGCCGCAGCCCAGGCACTCCTTGTGGCCGGCGATGGCTTCTGCGATATTGAGCGAGTGAGCGGTGCCGAAGCCGCTGGAAAGCAGGCGGCAGCGGCCCACCGGGGGACAGCGGGTGTTGAGGACTTCATTCAGTATGGTTTCTATTTCTTTAATATCTCTCTGGACGGGCAGCGGCATGGCACTTCCCCCTTACACCGGGAAAATAAATCTACGGCTGGAACACGGCGCTGGTATAGCCGCCGGTACGCCGGGTGTAGTCCGGCAGCAGACGCGGGGAAACGGGGCGCTGGTCACGGATGCCGGCCTGCTGAAGCTCTTCCTGCCAGCGGCGGACGTGCTCCAGGGTGGGGCTGCCCCTTTTCACCTCTTTAGCGTACCTGGCGGCGGCCAGGCCGGCTCGCCGGCCAAAGACGAACAGCTCCAAAGTAGAGTTGCCGATAAGGCGGTTGCGGCCGTGCACCCCGCCGCTGCATTCGCCGGCGGCAAAGAGTCCGGGCACATTGGTGGCCCCTTCCGTATCTATCTTAATGCCGCCGTTCTGGTAATGCAGGGTGGGATAGACCAGGATAGGCTCGCGGGTAATATCGATATTAAAGCGGCGGAACTGGCGCACCATGGCGGGGAGCTCGCGGGCGATGGTGCCGGGGCCACGGATAACATCAATCATCGGGGAATCAAGCCAGACGCCGGAATCGCCGTTGGGGGTCTTCATACAGCGCTGCCGCTCCCGGCACTCCCGGATAATGGCCGAGGTGACGACATCACGCGGCTCCAGGGGCATGATAAACTGCTCGCCGCGGCTGTTCACCAGCTGGGCGCCCAGCGTCCTGACCTTTTCCGTAACGAGCTGCCCCAGAATCTGGAGGGGATAGACCGCCCCGGTGGGATGATACTGCATGGAGTCGATAAAAATAAGCCCGGCGCCGGCGCGGTAAGCCAGCACCAGCCCGTCCGCGGTAGCGCCGTAGTGGTTGGTGGTGGGGAAGTCCTGAATATGCAGGCGGCCGCTGCCGCCGGTAGCCAGGATGACCGCCCTGGCTCGGGCGACAATCAGCTCTTCCGTTTCCATGTTGAGCAGGATGGCGCCGGCTATCTGGCCTTTATCGTCCAGAATCAGCTCCACGGCGGCGGTATATTCCAGATAGTTGATTTTTTTATTCCTGATTTCATCGCGCAGGACGCGCATTTCTTCCAGTCCGGTGTAATCACGCGCGGAGTGCAGGCGCCGCCGGGAGGTGCCGCCGCCGGAAAGCTCGTGCATGGAACCATCCGGCGCTTTGTCCCAGTTCACCCCCAGCTTTTCCAGCCACCGGATAGCGTCCGGGGCGTCTTTCACCAGCACTTCCACCAAGTCCGGGATATTTTCAAAATGGCCGCCGCCCATAGTGTCCAGGTAATGGATGGCGGGGGAATCTTCAGGCCTGTCCGCGGCCTGAGTGCCCGCCTGCGCGCCGACGGTATTGGCGTCGCCGAGGCGCAGCTTGGTGGTGACCAGGACCCTGGCGCCGGCTTCGTGGGCCAACAGGGCCGCCGAGGCGCCCGCCCCGCCGCAGCCGATGACCAGCACGTCCACATTGTAATTGGGGCTGGAAGGGTCGAATTTCTTGGGGTCGATGCGGCTGTTGCCTTCCAGGAGGTCGGCCAGCTCCACGGGGGCGCTATCGCCCTGGTTAACGCCTACCTTGAGCTTGCGCATGCTGGACTTGATATTGTCCGGGTGGTACTTGCGCAGCAGGGCTTTTTTATCCGACTCGTCAAGGGGCGGCCGGTTCTCAATGAGCCGCCGGACGCGTGTGTCCTCGACGATATGGATGTTTTCTTCAAGGTAAGCTGGGTACATCTTACATACTATTCCCGGGACTGCTCCAGCGCCGGCTCGATGTCCCGCTCGTTGTAGCGGCGGCGGAGCTCTTGTTCACCGGCGGTTTTCAGCGCCGTTATTTCAGCATCATATTTACCGGAGGCTATTTCCGCGACGCGGCCGGCCACGTGGGCGGCGGGCGGGGTTAGATATCGGCCGTTGAGACGGCGGCATAAAAGGGCGACGTAATACGGGGTAAGCCCCTGGGGACAGCGCGCCGCGCAGAGGCCGCACATCAGGCAATCGAACGATTTGTCCGCCACGGCTTTAATATCCCCCCTTAAAGCGTCCGTCATCCACCACATCACCTCCAGCTCCTGGGGGCAGGTCTTGGTGCAGGTATTGCACCCGTAGCATTTGACGATATCCGGGTAGAGGGCTTTGACATTATCGCCGTCAGCGGGGATTTTCTCCAGGTCATAGACGGCCTTGACCGCCGGGAAGTAGGGAATCTGCACCAGGCACATGTCCGGTTCCACGGTCTTCTGGCAGGCGAGGTCATACCGCAGCTGGGGGTCGTTACGGAAATTATAGATGGTGGCGCAGGCGCCGCAGAAACCGGCGCGGCAGCCGCAGCCGCGTATGGCCCGGTAGCCGCTGTACTCCAGGGCGGTGAGGATGGTAAGCCCTTCCGGCACCTGGTAGTACTTGCCCATGATATAGATATCAATTAGTCTTGCTTGTTCCGCCATTACAATCTTTAGTATAGATTACTATACCGATTCATTCAACAATAAAGGGGGACGGGATAAAGGGCGGGGGAAAAAAGTGGTGCCGAGGCGGGGATTTGAACCCCGACGAGCTTACGCTCACCACCCCCTCAAGATGGCGTGTCTACCAGATTCCACCACCTCGGCAAAAGAAAAAATACTGGCAGGGGTGGCAGGGCTCGAACCCACGACCGGCGGTTTTGGAGACCGCTGCTCTACCAACTGAGCTACACCCCTGTGCCAAAGAAAATTATAGTGGATTACGGGGTGGGAAGCAAGGGAGGGGGAAAAAGATTGCTATATTGACGAACCGGCACGGTTAACTTATATTGTTTCTAAATGAGCGTCAAGGTGATAACCGTGACCGTGCCGGAATATACGGTTGAAAAAAAGCCCGATTATGTGACAATCGGGCGGAAAGTGGACGCGGCGATAGAACGGAGCTTTAGCGACCGTAAATATATTTACCGTGCCATTGGTATGGATGATCACCCCAATCTGACGCTGGACAAGCTGGCTGCAATCATTATGGAAACCGGCACGGATAAATACGACCCGGACAGGAAAGGCGTCTGCCACGACCAGTTCTCCGTTTATGACTATGATATCCAGGCCGGTTCTTTTGAAATAAAAAACTCCAGAATAGTGATAGAGCCTACGGACACTTACCCCACCCTTTTCGGGGATACGATATACGATTTTTATGAGAACGCGCCGCAGGACAGAGGTTATCCGGTGCGTATAGATTTACTGGTATTTTACGACACTAATAAATTAGAACTAGCGAAACTAACAAATCCGAAAGCACCGGGCGTTTCTCCTCGACTTGAGAAATATTTATATAAGTTCAGGGACAGGAAAAACAAAAAGGATGCGTTGTTAGGAATAGTTAAAATACTGAGATAGCTACAGTTGAGAGAATGCTTGACAATCCATCCACGCTTATAGTATCAATTATGGTACACCTTTATCCGCATACGCACTACATGATAGAATAAAAAAAGAGGCAATCCGGCGGGAGGTACTGGTGAAAACAAGAGGGTATGTGGTCCTGACACTGAAATTCCACAAGCAGGGAAAGCGCTGGACGGCTTTGTGCGAGGAACTGGGCACGGCTACCTTCGGGCGTTCACTGCCGGAGGCCGACCAGCGGATAAAAGAGGCCGTGCTGCTGCATCTGAATACGTTGGATGACGTGGGGGAGCGCGAGCGTTTCTTTAAAGAGCATGATATCCAAGTGCATCAAGATAAACCGCAGGAAGATATTACCGTGTGCCTGCCGCTTAATAAAGATATATTCGTGGAACCGCTGGTGCAGGCCGTGCCGGAACTAACCGCCGCCTAGGTTACAATCCATATTTTTCAATTAATGCCAACAAGCCCTGTTTACCTATCCCCATTTGCTTAGGCCCGATAATAGCCGCCAGTATCCCCTCATCTAATTCCGCTCGCGTGTCCGGGATGACCGTTACCCTGAAGCGGTCGCTGAATTTTTTAGCTAAAGCCACCCCGTGCGTGGCGCGCCGTTTGATAATCCAGCCGTCTGCCCGCGCCAGCTTAATCAGTTGTTTCCCTCTAATGCGGGGCAGCTTTTTGTCTTGCGGCATACCTTAATAAACAACTATTCAGGGGAAAAATCAACTTTTTTATTGTATATTTTCATTATCAATAGTTTTCTTCTCCCCTGCAAAAGTCCAATATGTTATGGACGCTTACACACCCTTGCCACTTTTTAGTATTTCTGGTATAATATTTCAAAAGTACCAAAGGAGTCCAACCGAGAACCTTTAAGCCAGTCCCGCGAGGCCGGCAAGGGGAGTCAAACGAGTACCTGTACATCCGCACCTCTTGCTAGCCCCCGCCTACGCTGAAGCTTCGGCGGGCGAGTAAATGCAAGAGGTTTTTTTATGCCTGAAAAAATTGTCATGAACGCGGAGGACATCCGCCGCACCCTCGCCCGGATAGCCCACGAGATTATCGAGCGCAACACGGTAGTGGAAAACCTTTTGCTGGTGGGGCTGCATACGCGGGGCGTTCCTTTAGCGCGGCGGCTGGCACAGAACATCGAGATGTACGAGAAGTCCAGCCTGAATATGGGGTCGCTGGACTTCAGCCTCTACCGCGACGACCTGTCACCATCAGAAGCCGGCACCTCCCTAAAGCATACGGACATACCGTCCGATATCAACGGAAAGTCGGTCATACTGGTGGATGACGTGCTCTACACCGGGCGCAGCATCCGCGCCGCCATGGACGCGCTGATAGACCTGGGACGGCCGCGCTCCATACAGCTGGCGGTACTTATCGACCGGGGGCACCGGGAAATGCCCATCCGGGCGGACTACGTAGGCAAGAACATACCCAGCGCCCGCCACGAAGACATCCAGGTGCGCCTGACGGAAACCGACGGCCGGGACGAGGTGGCTATCGTCAGCCTGCCCAACGGCAAAGCGGGCATAGCCCAGACGGAAAAGCTCGAGTCCCGATAGTACCGGAAAGGAGGAGACGCCATGACACTGGCCAACAGAAGCCTGGTGACCATAGATGACCTCTCCAACGGGGAAATCCTGTCCCTTTTCTCCCTGGCCAGTGAAATGTCCGCCAACATGAAAGACCAGTACGGACTCTGCCGCGGCAAAGTCATGGCCTCGCTGTTCTTCGAGCCGAGCACCCGCACCCGCCTCTCCTTCGAGGCGGCGATGCACCGGCTGGGCGGCTCGGTTATCACCGCGTCCGACGTGGGCGCCAGCTCCCTGGCCAAGGGGGAAAGCATCTCCGATACGGCCAGGATAGTAGGCAGCTACGCGGATATCATCGTCATACGGCACCCCTGGGAAGGGGCGGCTAAAGTGGTGGCGGACTACGCCGGCATACCGGTCATCAACGCCGGGGACGGCGGGCACCAGCACCCCACCCAGACGCTGCTCGACCTTTACACCATCATCAAGGAAAGGCAGAACATCAAAGGACTGAAAATAGCCCTCTGGGGCGATTTGAAATACGGGCGCACCACCCACTCCCTGATTTTCGCGCTGGCGCGGTTCGGGGCGGACATACTCTTTTGCCCCACCCCCGGCCTGGAAGTGCCGCGCCATGTAATCGAAAAACTGGTGACGGAATACGGCGGGGAGGTAGAAAGGCTGGAGGAATCCGCGCGGCAAAACAGCGAAAACCTCTTCCCCATCGACGCTATTTACACCACCCCCAACAGCCCGCACCAGCTGGCGATGATGCCGGATATCAGCGTCCAGGTGGAGCTCAAGGGCGGCGTGGACGCCCTGTACGTTACCCGACCCCAAAAGGAAAGATTCACGGCCACGGAACAGGGGGAGGACCTCAAACACAAATACCCGGTGGTGAACAAAAAACTGCTGGAAGGCAAGGCGTTCCGCAAGACTTTGGTGATGCATCCGCTGCCCCGGGTGGACGAGCTGGCTTACGATATCGACGGGGACGAGCGGAGCATGTACTTCAAGCAGGCCGCCCGCGGCGTGCCGGTGCGCATGGCGCTGCTGGCCGCCCTGCTGGGCGTTAAGGAACTGGCCGTGCCGGAGGTGGAAACGCCGCCGCCGGTACCCTATCCCCTCTACCGCCAGGAGCCGGCGCCGGTATGCCCCAACCCAAGGTGTGTATCCATACAGTCGACGGAGACCAAGTACCTCAAGCCGCAGTACAAAATAGTGAGCAAACGGCCGCTGACGCTGCGCTGCGTTTACTGCGAGCACGGCTTCGAGCCCAAGTACGTGGCCAGCACGGACTGGCACGAGCACACCCAGGAGATGAAGAAGTACCACAGCGCGGACAGCCACTGGGCCAAGGATATCCGCCCGGAGAACCTGATTGTCTTCGCCTCCGAGGAGGAAGCGCAGTCCTACGGCTTCAAGCCGAGTCACTTTGCGGGAGGGAACCGGTAAGACATTAAAAACACCGCTCACCCTGAGCTCGTCGAAGGGTGAGGTAATATCCCGCTATGGTTCGACCCTCCTACGCTGAAGCTATGAAGGGCAGGCAGGCTCACCATGAGCGGCAAAAGACTAATTTTGATAAACGGAGTAACGGAACAATGGCAGACTCACTACTCATCCGGGAAGGGCGGGTAATAGACCCGGCCCAGGATATTGACAAGACCGCTAATGTCCTGGTGAAGGAGGGGAAAATAGCCTGGCTGGGGGAGGGCAACCCGCCGCAGGAGGACTATTACGTGCTGGACGCGGGGGGCCTGATTGTCTGCCCCGGCTTCATAGATTTACACTGTCACCTGCGGCAGCCGGGCGGGGAGGCTAAGGAAACTATAGCCACGGGGACGGCGGCGGCGGCGCGGGGCGGCTTTACCACCCTGTGCTGCATGCCCAACACCACTCCCCCGCTGGACAGCGCCGACATGCTCAACTACGTGCGGACTATCGCGGCGCGGGAGGGCATCGTGCGGGTTTTCCCCATCGGCTGCGTGACATTGGGACGCAAAGGCGAAGACCTGGCGGACTTTAGTGAAATGGAGATGAACGGCGCGGTGGCTTTCAGCGATGACGGCTCCCCGGTGAGCAATAAAGAAATCCTGCGCCGGGCGCTGGAGTACAGCCGCGACTTCCAGCGGCCTATCATCGACCACTGTGAAAACATATCCCTCACCGAGGGCGGACAGGTCAACGAGGGGGTGGTATCGCTGGAGATGGGGCTGCGCGGCATACCGGCTTCCGCGGAGGAGCTTATCGTCAAGCGGGACATCGAGCTGGCCAAAGAGACCGGCGGACATATCCACATCGCCCACGTGAGCACGGAAACATCGGCGGATTTAATCCGCAACGCCAAGGAAGAGGGCATCCACGTTACCGCCGAGGTCACACCCCACCACCTCACCCTGACCGAGGAAGACGTTTTAAAGTACGGCTCCCTGGCCAAGGTTAACCCTCCCCTGCGCACCAAGCGGGATACGATAGCCCTGCTGCGGGCCTTGAACGACGGTGTGATAGACATCGTGGCGACAGACCACGCCCCGCATACCAAGGCGGATAAAGCCTGCGTTTTCAGCCAGGCGGCCTTCGGCATCAGCGGACTGGAAACGGCGCTGGGGGCGCTGTGCGGCCTGATTTTCCAGAGCGAGCTGACCCTGAACAACATGATAGCGGCGCTGACCATGGGGCCGGCGCACGTCCTGGGCTACCAGAAGCTGGGCACGCTGGAGACCGGCGCGCCGGCGGACATCTGCATCTTCGACCTGCACAAGGAGTGGACGGTGGACACGGACCAGTTCGCGTCTAAAGGCAAGAATACGCCCCTGGCGGGGCGGACGCTGAAGGGCAAGGTCATGGGGACTATTTACATGGGCAACCCGGTTTACCTGGACGAGTCTTTACGCATCAGGGAGAGATTTGAAGTATAAAGTGGAGCTGATGAAACTGGACAGGCACGCGGATTTGCTGGAGTTCTGGAAGGATATGCCCGGCGTCTGGCTCAGCGATGATGACAGCTATGAAAGCATGGCGGTTTACTTAAAAAGAAATCCGGACACCAACTACGTGGTATTAAACGGAGATGAAATCATAGGCACAGTCAAATGCAGTCATGATGGCCGGAGGGGCTATATCCACCACCTGGCGGTGAAAGAGGAATACCGGAAACAGGGCATCGCCAGAGAGCTGGTAGACAGGTGCATCAACGGGCTGAAGGAGCAGGTCATAAATAAATACCGGGTGTTCGTGCTGGACAGCAACCCGGCGGCGATAGCGTTCTGGAAGCACATCGGATTTGAGGAACAGGTATATGATTACCGGACTTTACAGAAGAATAGCTGAAAAAGGGTGGGGATGAAACGAAACATTACCTGCTCACTCTAACTCTCTCCCACGGAGGGGAGAGAGAATGGGAACTAACGGAAAAAGGATAGAAACGAGAGTAAATCATGGCTAAACCGGCAATACTAGTCCTGGCGGACGGCTCTACCTACGAGGGGTACTCCTTCGGGGCGGCGACGGACGCAGTCGGCGAGGCGGTCTTTAACACCAGCATGGCGGGCTACCAGGAAATGCTCACGGACCCGTCCTACGCCGGCCAGATTTTAATGCCCACCTACCCGCTCATCGGGAACTATGGCACCAACGCGGAAGACGGGGAGTCAAGACGCATCCAGGTGCGGGGCTTCGCGGTGCGGGAAAAGTGCGATTTACCCAGTCATTACCTTAATAATAATACCGTCCACGCTTACCTGGCGGCGGGCGGCATACCGGGGATATGGGGACTGGATACCCGCGCCATCACGCGGCGGCTACGCTCGGCGGGGGTGATGATGGGCATGATAACGTCCACCAAAACGCCGGCCGAGGCTTTAGCGGCCATCCGGAACGCGCCCGACTACGGGGACATCGACTTCGTCCGGGAGGTGACCACGGAAAAGCCCTACGGGTGGGGCGATAACGGCAACGACCTGCCCTATCATGTGGTCGCCCTGGACTGCGGGCTGAAATACAACATTTTAAGACTGCTGGCGCATCACGGCTGCCGCAGCACGGTAGTCCCCTGCACGGCGTCGGCGGAAGAAATCCTCGCCCTTGAGCCGGACGGCATACTGCTTTCCCCCGGCCCCGGCGACCCGGACAAGCTGGACTACCTGATGAACACGGTGAAAAAGCTCATCGGTAAGAAGCCGATGATGGGCATCTGCCTGGGCAACCAGATGATTAACCGGGCCTTCGGCGGGAAGCACTTCAAGCTGAAGTTCGGGCACCGCGGCGGCAACCACCCGGTCAGAGACCTGGCCAGCGGGCGCATCCACATCACCGCCCAGAACCACGGCTACGCCGCCGACCCCTCCACCATCGGCCAAGACCTGGAGGTAACGCATATCAACCTGAACGACGGCACGGTGGAAGGCCTGCGGCATAAAGAGTTGCCCATCTTCGCCGTGCAGTACCATTCCGAGGCATCGCCCGGGCCTCTTGACAACGTTTACCTGTTCCGGCAGTTCGTGGAGAACATCAAACAAGGAAAGTCCTGAGCACCAAACCCTAAACTCTAAACGGGGAAAGAGCGAAAAGAGAAGAAGGCCGGAGCAAAGCCGGCCATAAGAAAGTTGAGGTAACTCATGGTTTACTTGACTATCGCGTGCATACTCCTGGCGATACTGGTCATCGCGCTGCTGGCGGTGCTGAACAAGAGGACCAAGGAGAAAGAATACTGGGAGAAACAGGAAAAAAGGGCCTGGCTGCTGAAAGTGGCGCTGGAGAAGTCCTGCGAGCTGCCCACCATCGACTCCCAGGAGATGGCAACCATCGAGCCGCAGCTGGAACAGCTGATGAACGGCGCGGCGGCGGACGCGGACGTGGAAGAAAAGATGCGGGAGCTGATAATGGGGCTTTACGAGGCGAAGGTGAAGGGTCGGGAGAAGAAGAAAAGCGTTAAGGGAGAATAGGAAAGGAAAAAAATGAATACAATCTGGAAGCTGGTATGCGTTGTATGCCTGGCGGCGCTGGTAATCCTGGCGGTGGCGGGTTGCGGCAGCAGTAAGCCTTCTCTCGTGGGTAAATGGCAGTCCAATGATGATGCCAGTAACTATATCGAGTTTACGAAGGACGGTAACCTGGTTGTGGATATCAACGACAAGCTGATTACCGGCACTTACGAGGTCTTGAGCGATACCGTTGTCAAGGTCAACGTCTCCGGCGTGACGGGACTGCTTCAGGCGCTGTTCGCCAAGGGCACCTGGGAGTACACTGTGACCAAGACTGACCTGACGCTGACCGGGGACATACTGACCCGGTACTTTACCCGGGTGAAATAGGTGGGAGAAAAAAATCTCCCTTTTAAAAAGTGGGAGTCGGGGAAAGGGGGAGGAGAAATAGCAAGGTTGTGGAAAAACCTGGCAGAAATCCCCCTTAATCCCCTTCCGATTCGTCCCTCATGCGGAATCCCGCATGAACAGGGTGAATCGGGACTTTTTCAAAGTGGGAGACGGAGAAAGGGAATAACGCCATAACCTTTTGGATTGAACGAAACATGAACATGGCGGGGCGGGGATAAGGGGTGGATTCTGACCTTCGTCAGAATGACAACAATGAATAAGGAGTCGCGTCTTGACCTATAAACCTTCTAAAGTCTTAATAATTGGGAGTGGGACTATAATCATCGGGCAACAAACTTGTCATTCCAGCGAAAGCTGGAATCCAGGTGGGGATAAGGGGTGGATTCTGACCCCCGTCAGAATGACAACAACGTAAAGGAGTCGCATCTTGACCTATAAACCTTCTAAAGTATTAATCATCGGCAGCGGGCCCATCATCATCGGGCAGGCGGCGGAGTTCGACTACGCCGGCACGCAGGCGTGCAAAGCCATGCGGGAGGAGGGCGTTATCTCCGTGCTGGTGAACTCCAACCCCGCCACCATCATGACCGATGAGGACATCGCCGATGTGGTATATATCGAGCCGCTGACCGTGGAGGTAATCACCCGCATTATCGAAAAAGAGCGACCGGACGGGCTTTTACCCACCCTGGGCGGGCAGACCGGCCTCACTTTAGCCCATGAGCTGGCCGAGGCGGGCGTGCTGGAAAAATACAACGTGCGCAGCCTGGGCACCCCCATAAATACCATCCGCCAGGCGTCCAACCGCGAGCTGTTCAAGAAATTGATGGAGAGCATCGGGGAGCCGATGCTGGAAAGCGCCAGCGTCAACACCCTGGCGGAAGCCCGGAAAGCCGGCAAGGAGCTGGGTCTGCCGCTGATTATCCGCCCTTCCTTCACGCTGGGGGGGACGGGGGGCGGGGTGGCCTATACCGCTAAAGAGCTGGACGAGAAAGCGGCGGTGGGGCTGCAGTCCAGTCCCATCCATCAAATACTGCTGGAGCAGTGGGTGGGGGGCTGGAAGGAAATAGAGTACGAGGTCATGCGGGACGCCGCCGATAACTGCATCACCGTGTGCAACATGGAGAACTTCGACCCGATGGGGGTGCACACCGGGGACAGCATCGTGGTGGCGCCCAGCCAGACTTTGACCGATAACGAGTACCAGATGCTGCGGAGCGCCAGTCTGAACATCATCCGCGCCTTAAAGATAGAAGGCGGCTGCAACGTGCAGCTCGCCCTGGACCCCAAAAGCGAAAAGTATTATGTCATAGAAGTCAACCCGAGGGTCAGCCGCAGCTCCGCCCTGGCTTCCAAAGCCACCGGCTATCCCATCGCGCGGGTGGCCGCCAAGATTGCCGCCGGCAAGACGCTGGACCAGATACAGAACGCCGTCACCGGCAAGACCATGGCGTCGTTCGAGCCTGCTTTAGACTACTGCGTGGTGAAAATACCGCGCTGGCCCTTCGACAAGTTCGCCACCGGCGACCGCGTTATCGGGACGCAGATGAAAGCCACCGGGGAGGTCATGGCCATTGACCGCACCTTCGAGGCGGCGCTGCAAAAAGCCGTCCGCTCCCTGGAGTTCGGCAAAAAGAGCCTCCTCTGGGAAGACCCCAAGTGGGAGCGCGGCCAGGACGTCAAGACCTACCCGCTCGTGCCCGCCAACGACCTGCGGCTGTGGGGCATCATGGCAGCCTTAAGGCGGGGCATCACCCCGCAGGAAATAGCGGACTACACCAAAATAGACCGCTGGTTCCTGGACAAGCTGCAAAACATCGTCAACACGGAAAAGACCCTGCTGGCGGAAGATTTAACGCCGGAGCTGATGTGGCAGGCCAAGCGCCTCGGGTTTTCCGACGAGCAGATAGGCACACTGGGCGATAAGCTCACGGAGCAGGTAAGGCAGCTGCGCAACACCTGGCATATCCGCCCGGTCTATAAAATGGTGGACACCTGCGCCGCCGAGTTCGACGCCGCCACCCCCTACTTCTACTCCACCTACGAGCAGGAAAACGAGGCGCTGGCGGAGGACGTCAATAAAGCGGTGGTCATCGGCAGCGGGCCGATACGCATCGGGCAGGGCATCGAGTTCGACTACTGCTCGGTACATTCCGCCCGGGCGCTCCAGGAGGCCGGCTATAAAAGCATTATGATAAACTCCAATCCGGAGACGGTATCCACCGACTTCGATACCTCGGACAGGCTTTACTTCGAAGCCCTGGACGAGGAAAGCGTAAGGGACATTTTAGAAAACGAGAGCGGCAACAACCGCCATGCCAGCTATACCACGCCGCCGCCCTGCATCGTGCAGTTCGGCGGGCAGACGGCCGTCAACCTTTCGCAGCCCCTCTCCCGCGCCGGCATGCCCATTATCGGCTCCAGCGCGGACGCCATAGACCTGGCCAGCGACCGCAAACGCTTCGAGCATTTTCTGGAAGAACTCGCCATCCCCCAGCCACCGGGCGCCGGGGTCACCTCCCTGGACGAGGGGCTCAAGGTGGCGGAGATTATCGGCTACCCGGTGCTGGTGCGCCCCAGCTACGTCCTGGGCGGGCGGGCCATGGAAATCGTTTACAACGCCACGGAGCTGGTACGCTATATGGGACTGGCCATGGAGCTGGACACCGGCCACCCGGTACTGATAGATAAATACCTCCAGGGGAAAGAGGCGGAGGTGGACGCCATCGGCGACGGCGAGACGGTACTCATACCCGGCATGATGGAGCACATCGAGCGCGCCGGCGTGCACAGCGGCGACTCCATGGCGGTGTACCCCGGCGTCAACCTGACCAAGAAAGAAATAAGCACCATGGTAAGCTATGCGGTGCGCATCGGGCTGGGACTGAAAATAATAGGCCTCATGAATATCCAGTTCGTCATCATGCCGGGCAAGGACGGCAAGGAATCGTCCGTGTACATCATCGAGGTCAACCCGCGGGCCAGCCGCACCGTGCCTTTCATCTCCAAGGTCACCGGCGTGCCCATGGTCAAAGTGGCCACCCGCGTGATGCTGGGCAAGAGCCTGAAAGAGCAGGGCTACAGCAGCGGGCTGTGGCCGGTGAAAAACCTGGTGGCGGTGAAAGCCCCGGTCTTTTCCATGTCCAAGCTGGCCGGCGTGGATACCCACCTCGGCCCGGAAATGAAGTCCACCGGCGAAGTCATGGGCATCGACTATACCTTCGAAGCGGCCCTGGCTAAAGCCGTGCAGGCATCCGGCCTGGCGATACTGCCGCAGAGCGGCATCCTCTTCAGCATAGCCGACCGCGACAAGGCGGAAGCGCTGCCCATCATCCGGCAGCTGGCGGCGGCGGGAAACAAATTTTACGCCACCGAGGGCACCGCCGCCATGATACAGGCCGCCGGGATGCCGGTGAAAATGACCAGCAAGAAACTGGACGAGGGGCACCCCAATATCATCGACATCATTAACGACGGCACCGTCAGCGGGGTAGTCAATACCACCACCGGGGGGCATGCGCCTTTCCGGGACGGTTTTTACATCCGCCGCGCCGCCGCGGAAAAACGCATCCCCTGCTTTACCTCACTGGACACCCTGAGGGCGGCCACGGAAGCCATATCACCGGCGGCGCAGACGTTTACGGTACAGCCTTTGCCGGACTACAGGAATAAGAAGGCGGGGGCGTAATTCTCCCTTGGTCCCGCAGTACGGGGCAGGCTCTTATGAAGGTGGGAAACTGGGCAGGGAGGGGAAAAGGGGCGGTAAAAAACTCCCTTAATCCCTCTTTAGGAAAGAGGGACAAGCCATTAGACTGGTATCATGTTACAATAAGGTTTAATTAAAGTTGTCATTCCAGCGAAGGCTGGAATCCAGCAATGAACGAGCAACATTTAGAAAGTAACAATGGATTCTGGCCCCCGATTGCCATACGGGACACGGCTGCGCCAGAATGACAACATAGGAAATGGGAAAAAGGGAGAGTTGGAGAGGGATACATTAAAATTTTCATGATACAGCTTAAAGCCAAAATTCTATCCGCCCTGGAAACGCTGCCGCAGATATACCTGTTCCGGCTCGCCGCCCCGGAAATCGCTGAAGAGGCCAGGCCGGGGCAGTTCGTGATGGTGCGCTGCGGTAAAGAGACGATACTGCCCCGCCCCATTTCCCTCCACACGGCGGGGGGCGGAGAAATAGCGCTGCTGGTACAGGTGGCGGGTAAAGGCACTTTATGGCTGTCACAGCTTAAAAAAGGAGATACGCTGGATATCTTCGGGCCGCTGGGCAATGGCTATACGGTAGACCCACGTTCCCGGAACCTGCTGCTGGTGGCGGGGGGCATGGGCATAGCGCCGCTGCGTTTCCTGGCGGAGGCCGCCGCCGGGGAGGGGAAAAAGGTAACGGTCATTACCGGGGCGAGGTCGGCGGACTGTCTGGTGCCGCTGAATCCCCCGCAAAGCGCCTACAACAAAGGGATGCTGCCCGCCAGCTTCCAGTGCCTCAACGCCACGGAGGACGGCTCCGAGGGGTTCAAGGGGCTGGCCACCCAACTCATCCCCCATTACCTCAAAGGCGTCGACCAGGTATTTGCCTGCGGCCCAATGCCGATGTACCGGACGATGGCGAAGATACCGGAGCTGAAAAATAAAAACGTGCAGCTTTCTTTAGAAATAATGATGGGCTGCGGGACGGGCGTGTGCTACGGCTGCACTATTAAGACGAAAAAAGGATTGAAGCAGGTGTGCCAGGACGGGCCGGTGTTCGAGATGGGGGAGATGGAGTGGGAAGCATAAAGCGCAAAGCCATAAGTCACTTGGGGTCAGGGGGCGGGGATTTGAGCAAACTCCGGCATTTGAGCTCCTTTCCCAAATAGAGATCGGGAGGCCGAGCCGGGGGGTAAAGTCCGCGAGGATAATCCAGGGTTATGAAGGAAATCCTTATTTTTACCTTATACCGTTTCAAATTGTAGTTTCTTAAGTTCACCGGCCGGGATACGTTTTTTAACGCCCAAAATCTCTATTCCTACAGCTTGACCTTTACTATCATAATCCAGGATTATGCCCGGCTGGATTTCTTCGGACTCAATTACAGGACTCTCATCCAGACGAAAATACAGGGCATCATTTTCCTCGTCTATTTTTATTCTCATATTCCCCTCTTTTCTCTCCGGTCAAAGAAAGTCGTAATAACGCGCAAAGCTTCCTTTTCCCGGCGGGCTATCACTCGCATTACGCGTCCCTGGCGCGCTGGAACCTGACCCAGGTAGTGGATTGTGCCGTCGGTACGGCGCTCCTGCTTTAACGGATTGGCAACTACCTCGGCAACCCACTTTTTCTGGATATCCCGTTCAACCAGCATTCTTTCCGCGTGAGCGGTGAACTCCAGACGTTTTATGCTTAACCTCCAGAGAAAACATAGACTTTACGTATCAAAATTGTAACACCGCCGGTTGACAATATCAATCATTAACCCATTTTGTGCCAGGGACTCAACGTTTTTTCTCTCCAGCTTTGACAATAATCCGGATTCAGGCTTATAATTAGTAAGGACAATCTGGAAAAAGAGGTGATAAACATGGCAAATACTGTAGGCAAGAGATATCGCTGCACCAAGTGCGGCGCCGAGATGATTATCACCAAGGGGGGCGTCGGCACCATCACCTGCTGCGGCCAGCCCATGGAAATCAAACAGTAAAACCCCTTTTGCAGGAGGTACGAACAATGGCAAGCCAACTGGGAAAAAGATACCGCTGTGCCAAATGCGGCACGGAAGCACTTTGCACTAAAGCCGGCGCGGGCGAGCTTACCTGCTGCGGTGCAGAGATGAAACCGCAGGAAGCCAAACCCATCCCTTCCTCAGACTAAACGAAACAGATAAACCGCTCGTGGTAAACTCCGGGGGCCAAGCTATAATCTCACCACGAGCGGCATTAGCACAAATATTAATACCGCTCACCCCGAGCTTGTCGAGGGGCATGGTTATCATTCACCAATCCAGGGGCAAATTGTAACCTCACCACGAGCGGTCTCAACGGAACTTTCCTATAAGTAGACGGACGCACCGGGCGCCTCAATAAAGCGCCGGTACGTCTCCGTCAGGCTATTCAGTTTATCAGGCAGCTTTTTCCGGGGTCGCTTTTACTTTAGGCTGCGTGCCGGCTATATTCAGTTTTTTCAGCAGCCTGGACTTGCGCCGCGACGAGTTGTTGCCGGGCAGCACTTTTTTCTCCGCCGCTTTATCCAGAGCGCTGACGGCTTTGGCTACCGCTTGTTTGGCCGTATCCATATTGCCTTCGGCGATGAGTTTTTCCGCTTTGGCGATATCCGTTTTCACCTGGCTGCGGATGGCTTTGCTGCGTTCCTGTCTTCTGCCGGCAGCCCGTGCTGCCTTCTGTGCCGATTTACTTCCCAAGAGTTACCTCCACTTAATTTTTACTCGAGCCGACATCCTCGGGCTTCCTCACGGAAGCCGGGGAATCGGCGATATTCTGCTTCGACGGCTCATCACCGATGCGGCCGATATTCACCACACCCTTAACGCCGTCTATCTTTTTCATAATCTGGCTTAAATGCGCCAGACCCTTGGTCTCCAGGGTTAAAAAGATGGTCACCCGCTGCCCGATGCTGTTGGCCAGGTTCATCGAGGCGATGTTGACCCTCTCCTCCGCCAGGACGGTGCTGATGTCCCGCATCAGGCCCACCCGGTCCCAGGCGTCCACCTGGATTTTCACCGGGTAAAGCAAATCCGTCTGACCCCATTCTACCGGAATCAGCCGCTCTTTTTCATCTTCATTAACAACATTGGGGCAGTCCTCGCGGTGGACGGTGACCCCGCTGTTCCGGGTGATGTAGCCGATAATCTTATCGCCGGGGACGGGGTGGCAGCACTGGGCCAGGCTGGTCATAAGGTCGCCCACGCCCAGCACCTGCACGGCCGAGGGGGCGGTTTTGGGGATGGCGACAGGTTCCGCCACCTGCTTGGCTTTTTCCTCCTGCGCGGCCAGTTTCAGGACAATCTGGTGGGAGGAGATATTGCCGTTGCCCACCGCCGCCATAAAATCATCCAGGTTGGAGTAATTAAAGAGAGCGGCCAGGGCCTGGCGCTCCGTCTGGATGCCGAGGCGGCGGAGCTCTTTATCCAGTATCTGCCGGCCGCGCTCGATGCTTTCCGTCTTTTCCCTTTTATTGAACCACTGCCTTATCTTGGTGCGGGCGTGAGAAGTATGGACAAACCCCAGGTTGGGATTAAGCCAGTCAAGGCTCGGGCCGCGGGCGGCCTTGGCGGAGACGATTTCCACCACATCGCCGTTTTTTAGCTGATAGCTCAGGGGCACCAGCTTGCCGTTTATTTTAGCGCCCACGCAGCGGTTGCCCAGGTCCGTGTGCAGGCGGAAGGCAAAGTCCAGCGGGGTGGCGCCGCGCGGCAGGTCCTTGATTTCCCCCTTGGGGGTATAGACAAAAACCTGGTCGATGAAAATATCCGTCTTGACGGATTCCAGGAACTCCTCGGCGCCGCTCAGCTCCCGGTGCCATTCGATAAGCTGGCGCAGCCAGGCTACCCGGTCCTCGAACTTCACATCCTTCGTGTCGCCTTTTTTATAGCGCCAGTGAGAGGCCACGCCGTATTCCGCCACGTGGTGCATCTCCCGGGTGCGTATCTGGATTTCCAGCGGGGTAGTGCCGAGACACATCACCGCGGTATGCAGGGCCTGGTAGCCGTTGGGCTTGGGATTGGAAATATAATCGTCAAAAGTATCGGGGAGGGGATGCCAGAGATTGTGGATAATACCCATAGCGCTGTAACACTCCGGATTGCTCTCCACGATAACCCGCACCGCGAGCAGGTCATATATATCGTCGAAATGCTTGCCCAGGGCCTCATACTTTTCTATTTTCTGGTAGATGCTGTAAATATGCTTGGGTCGACCGGATATATCCGCCGCCAGACCGTGCCTGGCAAACTCTTCCTTTAAAAGCTCGATAGCCCGGGCGATGAACTTTTCCCGCTCCGTCCGGCGTAAATCAACCAGCCGGGCGATGCGCTGGTAGTCCTGCGGCTGGAGATAGCGGAAGGAAAGGTCTTCCAGCTGCCACTTAAGCTCCCAAATTCCCAGGCGGTGCGCCAGGGGGGCGAAAATGTCCAGCGTCTCCTGGGCGTTTTTAAGCTGCCGGTCCTTGGGCAGGGCATCCATGGTACGCATGTTGTGGAGGCGGTCCGCCAGCTTGATAAAGACCACCCGCAGGTCCTCGGCCATAGCCACCAGCATTTTGCGCAGGTTTTCCGCCTGGGTGGCGCTGGCCGCCGTCCCGGTGGTGGAAAGCGATACTTTACCCAGCTTGGTAACGCCGTCAACCAGCCGGGCCACTTCCGGGCCGAACTTGGCCTCTATATCCGCCATAGGCAGGCCGGTGTCCTCCGGAATATCATGCAGCAGCGCCGCCGCCAGGGCGCTGGCATCTAATTGAAGCTCCGCCAGAATATAAGCGGTCTGGAGGGGGTGCTCCATGAAGGGCCCGCCGGAAAGCCGCACCTGCCCCTGGTGCTTCTCCGAGGCAAATTTATAGGCTTCTTCCAGCAGGGGCAATTTTTCCGCCGGAAGATATTCTTTAGCTTTTTCCAGAAGCCTGGCAAATTCCATCAACCGCCGCTCCGTACCCTTTTTCCGAGATTAACTTACCTCTATTTATATATTGAAAGGGATATCTTTCCAGTATATCCCAAAAGGTACGGAGTGTAAAAGGGGAGAGGCGGGCGGGGAAGCTATCTGGTGGCATACTGGGCGGAAAGCAGGGCGTCTATAAAGATGATGGGCTTTAACACCTTTTTAAAGTCCATGGGGCCGTGTACCATCCCGGCGGGGACATGGACGGTGGTGGGGACGGTAATAAGGTGCTTTTCCACCTCCTCCCCCAGGGAAAACTCCACCTCCGCCCGGAACTCTTTGATGTTAGCCAAGTCCGCCCCGAAGAAGAAATAGAACTGCTCGAAGTCGTGGGAGTGGGGTTCTTTGACCAACACACCCGGCCCGGTGATATAGTGCACCCTTAAAGAAAACTCCGCCCCCTCGAATTCTTTAGCGCCGTTGGCCACCACCACCGGGAAAAACCCGCCCCGGGTAACAATGGGCTCTTTCACAAAATATTTATCATATTTACTTTCAGCCATAGCCCGGTGCCCTCCTTTTAGTGCCGACTCCGTCAGTCCTGAATATCTTACTACTTAACCGTTTATAGAGAAAGGTCCCGGCGGTGTATTCCCTGTCTTTGGCCGATACTGTACTCCGGCGCCAAGAAAAGTTATAATAAATAACATCATTCTCAGGCTTGAACCGGGAATGACAGATGGGAAAAAGAGAGCTACTAAAAATGACGGATAAATCATACCAGTCAGCGCGGGGCACCGCCGATATCCTGCCGGAAGAGCAGGCTTACTGGCGCTACGTGGAAAAAGCCATCCAGGATATTACCCGGCTTTACGGGTACCAGCGCATCGATACCCCCACCTTTGAAGATACCGCGCTTTTTACGAGAAGCGTGGGCGAAGGAACGGACATCGTGGATAAGGAGATGTACACCTTCGACGATAAAGGCGGGAAAAGCATGACCCTCCGTCCGGAAGGGACGGCGCCGGTATGCCGGGCCTATGTCCAGCACGGCCTGGCCAACCTGCCCCGTCCGGTAAAGCTTTACTACATCTGCCCCATCTTCCGCTATGACAGGCCGCAGGCCGGGCGGCTGCGCGAGCACCACCAGTTCGGGTGCGAGGCGATAGGCGAGGATGACCCGGCCATCGACGCCGAAGTTATCGACATGGCGTGGCGGTTTTATAAAAGGCTGGGGCTGGAGAACATCTCCCTCCAGCTTAACAGCATCGGCTGCAAGGAATGCCGCCCGCAGTACCTCGAATCGCTTAAAGACTACTACCGGCAGTACAATGACAGGCTGTGCAACGACTGCAAGAACCGGCTGGATAAAAACCCGCTGCGTCTGCTCGACTGCAAACAGGAGTCCTGCCAGGGCATCGCGGAAAACGCCCCGCGCAGCAACGATAAGCTTTGCCCCGCCTGCGCCGACCATTTTGGCAAACTGCAAAAATACCTGGGGCTGCTGGACATCCCTTTTAATATCAACCACCGGCTGGTGCGGGGGCTGGACTACTACACCCGCACCGTCTTCGAGGTGCAGCCGCAGGACGAGGGCGGCCAGAGCACGATAGGCGGCGGCGGAAGGTATGACGGGCTTATCGAGGAGCTGGGGGGCAATCCCACCCCGGCGATCGGGTTTGCCACCGGCATCGAGCGGATTATCCTTAACCTGAAAAAGCAAAACATCAGCGTACCCTCCCCTGCTCCTTTGCAGATATTCATCGCCTGCCTGGGCGACCCGGCCCGGGATGAGGCGTTAAAGCTTACGGCGGAGCTGCGGCGGCGGGGCGTCAGCGCGGTGACGGCGGCGGGCGGTAAAAGCCTCAAGGCGCAATTGCGTCAGGCCAACGCCCTGGGGGCGCTTTACGCGGCCATCATCGGGGAGGACGAGGTAAAGGCGGGGACGGTGACGCTGCGGCACATGGCGGACGCGCGGCAGGAGAGCGTCACCGCTAAAGATTTGCCCGGGCGGCTGATAGCCGGGCAGGATTCATAGACCGCCCCTTTTCCCCACCCAAAAAATAATTGTTTAACATTTTCCTGCTAACCTGTTGCTGTAAATGCCGTTATATAAGGTGAGACGTTGTTTGAGTCCTTTGATGCGGATTTAACTATTCGCCGGATAGCGCATAATTATGTTAATTGCCCCGTACGGGGGTTGACAAAATGTTAATTTGTGTTATAGTAAATATGATGTGTACCTTGAAAGAGGTACGCGCATGTGTGCTTTGAAGGGAGGTGATGCGATGACGATGTCCCGCCAGGGGCTTAGAGCCGGAATGCTCTGATTTCTGCTTTTAAGCTAAGGTATCTCTGCAAACAATAAAAAAGCTTGGCATGCCTGTATGCAGGGATATAACATATTCAGGATAACTGAAAGCAAATCACTAAGGAGAAAATTAAAAGTCGATGAAAAAAACAATTAAAAAATTCTGGGGAGTGGGCTTAATAGTCATTCTGCTCTCCACGCTGTTCGTTGGAGGGACTATCCCTGCAGCGAATGCAGCTACTCTGGCATGGGGCGCCGCCGGCGTTATGCCGGACAATGCCATTGTCAATCCTAACCAGGTAACCCTCGCTGGCACCACTGATGTCAGCATCATCAAAGTCGCCTCGAACGGCGATATCTTTATCGTCGATCAGCTGGCGAACCCGGACATCATCCTCAAGTCAGTAAACGGCGGACGCACCTGGGTCCCCGCTACCACCGGCCTGATTGCCGGTGACACGATCACCGCCCTGGCGATTTCCCCGGCATATGCTACCGATCATTATGTTTATGCCGTGGTCAACAACGCCACCAACGTTCGTGTATTCCAGTCCACCAATAGCGGTTCTCTCTTCGGGGCGCTCGGCACACCGGTTACCGCCGTCGCTGGCGTAATTGGCACATCCATTGCCCTCGACCCGACGTTTAACGCGGGCGTTGGCGGAATTATCGTCGGTCTGGCTCATACCACTTCCGCTACCTATCCCGCTTATGGCGTTTATAGCTGGATAGGCTCCCCCACCTACACCTGGTCTCCCGTGGGCACAGTAGCTATTCCGCTCTCCGAGGACGTCACCTCGGTAGCCTATTCCCCCAGCTTCCCGATTGACCAGGCTATCATCGCGGTCAGCTCGACCGCCGCCGGCACGTTCGTGCATGTTAAAGTCTTCACGAATGACTGGGACGCGCCTTCCTACTACCCGGCTACCCTTGCAGTTGCACCTACCGATATGGGGTTGGCCGGCACCGACATTGCTTCGTCATCCCTGGTTCTGCCTACCGATTTCAATGCCGCCAATGCGGCGACACGGTATCTGTACTTTAGCACCAACAGCGGCACGGCTACCAACGATGATGTTTATCGCGTGTATCTGACCCCGGGCAGCACTACTACTACTCCTGTTGCGTTGGGCTACGCTGCTCCCAAAGTATCAATCAACAACCTGGCCTATTCCGGCAATACCGCTTCCGGCGCCCTTTATGCCGGTGCGACTGCCACAGCCACCTTCAAGTACACCACCACCCCGACCGCGGCCATCCTCACCTGGATCCCCGGTGGTGTTCTCACCGGTGCCTTAAACGCTTATGTGGCGGTTAACGGAGCTACCGTTTACGTGGGAACCACCGGCGCTGAAAGCGCCTTCAACGTTTCCATGAACAGCGGCGCTAACTTCGTGCAGGTTGGTTACATCGACACCACCATAACCACCGTTGTAGATTTCCAGGCTGCCAGCGCCACCGAGTGGTACATGGTTACCCAGAGAGCAGCCACTAACAACAGCCTCTGGAAGACCGTTGACGGCGGCGCCACCTGGGTACGCATCGAAGTTCTCGTTGGCTCTACCGCTGCCAACCCGGCGGGCGTACGCCTTTCCCCGGCCTTCGCGACCGACCATACCATGTACATCTTTGAGAAAGGCGCTACTGCCGGCGCGCCTAATCTACTAATGTCTTCTGATTCCGGCGCTACCTGGACACAGCACTGGTTTGATACCGCTCTTAGCGCGGTAGGCGTCAATGACCTCGTGGTCGTCGATGCTTACTCCATGTATGCCGCGAGCTGCGCCGTAGGCACGGTTTACAAGACCAGCAACAACGGTTTCTGGTGGACAGCCCAGGCACTGACGGGCGCCACCGGCTCCGCAGTTCAACTCAAGTATGACGTCGCTTCCGGCGACGTGCTTGCCGGCATGTCCAACGGTGTTGCCTACCTGAGCACCGACGGCATCAACTGGTTGGGCATAGGCGGCCCTGCCCTGGCTACCGGCGCCGTTAATGTCGCCTTTGATGCCAGCTATGCCACCAACAGCGTTGTCTATGCTGATTCCATTGTCGGCTCCGCCACCGTGGCGCGCTGGGATAACTCCGCGCCCGCACTGGGCTGGGTAGACCTGGCCATTATCCCCGCTACTTTCGCCGGTGAAATCCTGGTCACTCCTGACGGCGTACTGTATGCAACGGATATGCAACCCGCGGCTGTGGATAATCCTGTCACGCCTCTCGTAGACGAGACCGCCGGCGGCGTTGTCCGCATCCTGGCCCCGACCACCGGTAGCGCATTGCTGGGACCGACCTATGAACAGGTTACCTCTTACGACGGGCTTGCCCTTCTCTCCACCCTTTCAACCCTGTCTTACGCGGCCGGCTCCAACATTCTTTACAGCATCGATACCGCTACTAACACTATCCTTACCTACACCGATACCCTGAGCACGGCAGTCCCGGCCATCGTAACCCCGGCAGTCGGTGATGTCCTGCTTGCTCCCGCTCCTTCAGTCATCATCACCCCGGTCACCGGCGCGTTGAACTACGAACTGCGCTGGAACACCAGGGAAGACTTCCTGGGCACCGGAGCCGCGGGCGTAGTTTTCGTTCCGTTCCCGACTAACGGCTTCGTCCTGGCCGGCGTACCTGCCGGTTCCATGATCTACTACCAGGTCCGCGTTATCGCTCCTGTCCTGGGCCCGTGGTCACAGATGTACAGCTTCCAGACTCAGCTGGTTGACGCTCCTACCCCGAACTCCCCGGTTATCGTCGCTCAGGTTACGGCTAACGGCGGCATCAACGCCCCCGTAAAACCCGTGTTCCTGTGGCAGATTGTAACCGGAGCTACCGGGTACGAGTTCCAGCTCGCCAAAGACTATGCGATGACCGACCTCGTAGTCGATGCCACCGGAGCCAATGCTCTGGGCACTGACACCTCCTACGAACTGGCCACCGCGCTGGACTACGGCACTCCCTACTACTGGAAGGTCAGGGCTATCAGCGCGACCTCCTTCACCTCCTGGAGTGAAGTTCAGGCGTTCACCACCATGGCTGCTCCCACCACCCCGCCTCCGGCGGTAACGGTTGAACCGAATCCTCCCGACACGATCATCCTGCCCACGCCTACCGTGATTTTGCCCACTCCTACCACTACTGAAATTACGAAGCAGATCAATCCTTCGTACATCTGGGCTATCATCATCATCGGCGCGGTGCTGGTGCTCGCGGTCATCGTCCTTATCGTCAGGACCAGACGGACTGTCTAGTCTAGCGTTACGGACAACCTGTAAATAAAGACGAGAGCCCCGACCTAATAAGTCGGGGCTCTCTCTTTTGGTGAAATGAACAGACCGGAATATATCAGGTGCCGCTATGAGGAAGCCGTATCAGAGGGGGTCGTACGAAAAGAAAGCCTAGATTTCATCCAGCCGCGGCGCCAGGACCTGCACCGGCACAATTTCCCCGCGGTGCAGAGAGTCCGTGCCCTCCGGAACGCAGATAAGGCTGTTGGCGCTGGCGATGGCCTGCAAGCGGCTGCGGTTTTTATAAAGACGGACGCGGTAACGGCCCGGATCTTCACGGGTAAGCACCGCGTCTTTAAATTCCGTCCAGGCCGGGTGACGGCCCGGCACATCCTCTAAAAGCTCGGCGGATACCGTCCGCAGCGGGTGGCTGTTATCCCCGGCCATGCGTAGAATACCGGGCAGGGCGAGCTGTAAAAAGGCCATCTCATTGCTGGCCGGACCGCCGGGGAGGCAAAAGACGGGCGTGCCCTCCCAGAGGCCGAAGGCGATACCTTTGCCCGGCCCCATGCGCACATGGTGAAAAAGCTCCTGCCAGCCCAGCTTGTCCAGACAGCCGATGACCAGGTCTTTTTCACTCCCCCAGGCCCCGCCGCTGGTCAAAATAGCATCGTAGTGGTGCAAAAGCTTTGACAGCTCCTGCTTGATGGCGGCCGCATCGTCCCGGACCACGGAAGCGGCGCAGGGAATCCCGAAAGAAGTCAGCCAGGCTTCCATAGTGACCAGGTTGCTGGCGTACAGCTGACCGGCCTGGATATTTCCGCCGGGGGCGATGACCTCATCCCCCACCCCTACCACCGCGATGCGGGGTCGGGTATAAGCGCTGACTTTATTGATGCCCGCCGCCGCCGCCAGCCCCAGGAAACCGGGCAAAAGCCGCTCTCCGCGGCGGACGATGGTGTTCCCTTCCTTTACCTCCCCGCCGGCAAAAAGTATATTGCGCCCTTTACCGGCATCGGCCCTGACCAGCACCGTATCCGGGGGGACTTCTTCACAAAACTCGCCGGAGACCACGGCATCCGCGCCGCGCGGTATCGGCGCGCCGGAACACACCTTAACGGCGGTGCCGCTTTTTACCGCGCCGTCATGTTTACTCCCGGCGAACACCGAGCCGGTTACCCGCAAACGTACCGGGCAGCGGTCCGAAGCTTCGTCCACATCCTTAGAGACAACGGCGAAGCCGTCTTTAAGCGTGATATCAACGGTGGGATAGCTTATAGCCGCGATGATATCCGCGGCGGCTATCCTCCCCACGCTTAAGGTCAGCGGCAGCTGTTCCACCCTGCCCGGCGCTACATTCGACCCGATAATGTCAAAGGCTTCCCGGTACCCGGCGTAACCTATACCGTCATCAATTTCATGGTTATCTCTGGCCATAATTACCTTCCGGTTAATGTATCCCAGATTAAAGTATATACTCCAAAGACGGGCATGTTCAAATAACCAATATCAGGAAATCTATTGACATTAGCGGGATTCAATAGTAGAATTCGCCATGTGGCAAATGCGCAGAATAAACATATTGCCCACCTGACCTCTTTTTCTATCCTCCTCCTAATCCTCCTCCTGCTGGGCTACAGCGCCGTCTCCCCCGGTCAGCACATATCCGCCGCCGCGGCAACACAGGCGTGGGAAAAGGTAAATATGCCAGCGGGCGGGGCGGCAGGGAACTGGGTGCTGGCCAGCGGCTCCGACCTGCAGCACCTGACGGCGGCGGCGGACGGCACGCTTTACGCTTACGGTCAGGGACTCCCCTATTCACTTTACAAATCGACCGACGGCGGCCTTAAATGGTCGTCTGCCGGACAGGTCACGGACGCGATAACGTGCATCGCGGTTTCCCCCCGCGACTCCGCCACGGTCTATTACGCCACGTCTTCCCAGGTGTACCGCTCCACCGACGGCGGCAGGACTTTTCTCCAGATGCAGGCGTCACCCGGAGGGGCCGGCGGCGGAAATATAGCCATCACCTGCCTCTGCGTTACCTGGCTGAACGGCAACATCGTAGCCGTGGGTACCGCGGACGCGGACGGCGGGGGGTTCGGCGGGATTTACACCCTGGACGAAACCGACCCTTATACCGGCTGGGTGGACGGCGGTATCGGCGCTTACGATGTTTTTGCCGCGGCTTTCTCCCCCAACTATGCTCTCGACCGGCATATGACGGTGGTGGCGACCGATGAGACAGACACCTACGTGATGAACAAAATAGGCAACTCCGGCTGGAATACCTATATCGGCCGCGCCAGGCTGGACAAAGATAACTCCGGCATCCCCACCTCCGTGGCGGCCACGCGGGCGATAATAGCTTTTCCCGGCGACTTTAATGCCCTGGCAACTGCGGCCGGCCGCACCGTCTATATCGGCATTGCTACCGGCACCGGAGCGGGAGACGTCTATAAAATCGCCTACGCCGATACGCCCGGCGCTTCACCGGCCACCGACCTCAATACCGGCGGCGCTTATGGTATAAGTGACCTGGATATCACCGGCCTGGCGGTGTATAAGTCCGCCGATGCCACGTTTTTAACGGCCGGCGCCGCGGACAGCTCCCAAACGTACACCAGCACGGACGGCGGCTTGAAATGGACCATAAATGCTAAAGAACCGACCGGCGGCGGCGCTACGGAAGTGCTCTTCGCGCCGGACTACGGCAGCACTGGCCGGATATACGCCGCCACCAGCGGCGCCGGCAGCGCATTATCCGTCAGCGATGACCTGGGCGTCACCTGGAACCAGGTGAGCTTTATAGATACCATCATTTCCACCATCGTGGACCTGGCGCCGTCCCCGGATTACGGCCGTGACAGCACGCTCTTCATGATCAGTTTCAACGTGACGAGCGACCTCTGGCGCAGCCGTAACGGCGGCAATAGCTGGGAAAGAATATTATCCGGCACATATCCCGGCGTTGAGCTGCTCAGCCTGGTCAGCCTCCCCCCTCAATACGGGGTGGACGGACATACCGTGTTGCTCCAGGGAGAGACAAGCCGCGGTACAGCTATCTGGATATCCGACGACGACGGACAGAGTTTCCGTTACCAGCTTACGCACGACCCGGCCACCGGCGCCACTTTCCCGGTAAACGCCTGGGCGATAGTAAATGAAAATACGTTTTTCCTGGGCAGCTATGATGGCGTCCACGGAGTGATTTACCGCACGGACAACGGGGGGTTTTTCTACTCCCGGATAACACCGATAGGCGCGGTCTATCCGTACTCGATGGCGCTTTCGCCGGAGTTTGCCTCCGACGGCACGGTGCTGGTCGGCGATGCCAACGGCGGGGTGTACCTTTCCACCGACGGCGGGGCTTCATTTCAGCCGCTGCCCCTCTATGCCGCCGCGCCACCGCTGGACGGCAAGGTAACCGTGGCTTTCGACCCGGATTTTGCGGCCAACCACACCGTCTACGCGGCCAGTGACGCCATCGGCTCGGGCATTTACCGCTTTACCGTGGGGCAGAGCACCGCCTGGACGAGCATCGACACGGTACTGCCGGCCGGAGCCATCATCAGCCGTCTATCAATCTCCGGCGACGGCATACTCTACGCCGCCAACGACGACATCAACGGCGGTGTGGAACGCTGTCTCAGTCCCCGTTCATCTTCCTCCCCCGCCTTCGAGACAATGAACGACGGGCTCGACGCTGGCGCTGCGCTTTACGGACTGTGGCAAAGCGACCGCCTTTTGTGGACGATAGACACCGCCAACTGCCAGCTGTTGATGTATGACGAAAGGCTGTTCTCGCCGGTAATTCCGTTCTCTCCGCCGAACGCCGCCGCCAGCACCGGCAGCCTGACCGGCCACGCCGTGAAAAACGTGACTCTGGAGTGGCAGACGATGGGCGGCGCCGCCGGTTACGAATGGCAGTGCAGCGACGATAGCGATTTTTCAGCGCTCCCCGCCGGTTTTAGCGGCACCACATCCTCCGGTACCGCGCGTTTACCCGCCCTGGAGCCCGCCACCACCTATTACTGGCGCGTCCGCGTTAGCTCCCCGGTGCACAGCCCCTGGTCGGCAAAGCAATCATTCACCACCAGCCTGGATACGGAAATCGTCACGCTTAATCCGGAGACCCCGGCCGTCGGGGCTAAAGAAGTACCCCTGAAGCCGGTTTTCCAGTGGACGGCGGTGGTGGGCGCGGAAGCCTACGACCTGCTGGTAGCCACCGACGCCGATTTCAGCCACCCGGCCATCGTGAAAATAGGCGATTATGCCCTGCCCGCCAACGCCTGGCAGTCCGATGTCAGCCTCGACGGGGAAACAACCTATTACTGGAAAGTGAGGGCGACCGCCTCCGGCACCGCCAGCGCCTGGAGCGCGGTGGGGGTATTCACCACTATCGCGGTACCGGATGCCAACGCTATACCTACCCCGACCGCCTCTCCCCAGCCGGAGCCCACGCCAGCAGCCATCCATGACGCCATACTCGCCCTGTCCGTCCCGGAAAACCCGCCCCCGCCAACTACCGCGCCGCCGCCGGCGCCCGCCGCCGCCACCCTCCAGCTGGCCGACCTGCCCATGTGGCTGATTTACTTCGTGGGGGGGCTATTGGGGATAATCATTTTGACGCTGGCCATCCTGCTGGCGTTTGTCCTGAAAATCCGGCGCATCACGTAACCCCTCAAGCTTCCTCCCCGCCCCACCGTCTCCCCCCAGCTATATGTTTTCTTGACAGCGTCCGGGCGCTGGTATATTCTGAATAAAAAAGGGGCATCGGAGGAGATAGCTATGTCGCAGCAGAATTCCCAGGGAACGGGCCTTCAAGAAAATGTGGCCGGGCTTTTATGCTATGTGCTGGGATGGGTAACGGGGATAGTGTTCCTCATCCTGGAACCTAACAGGAAATTCGTCAAATTCCATGCCGTGCAGTCGATTATCGTCTTCGGTGCCGTAACCGTAGTCGACCTGATTTTTATCTGGGTACCGGTTGTCAGTTGGATAATCGGAGTACTCGCTCTTATTCTCTGGGTATTCCTGATGTACCAGGCGTATCAGGGAAAGATGTACAAGCTGCCCATCGCCGGGGTTTACGCGGAGAAAATAGCCTCCGGCGCAACGGGCTCTTCCAATCCGCCGGCCGCGCCTCCGGCAAATCCTCCGGCCGCCCCTCCAGCCCCTCCGGCCAACCCGCAATAACTCAATACACAATAAGGAGAACCTGAAATGCCGCTGGTAACGATTAAAGTCATCGAAGGCAGAACGGCCGAGCAGAAACGCGGCATGGCCGAAGACGTCACCAAAGCCATTGTGAAGAATATAGGCTGCCCGTCTTCCGCGGTCAATATAGAAATCGTGGAAATGAAGCCGCAGAACTTCGCCATGGACGGCAAACTGTGGTGCGATACCCATTAAGCGGAGGACATCTTGAAAGTACTGGGAATCATGGGCAGCCCGCGGATGGGCGGCAATACCGACCTGCTGCTGGATGAAGCCCTCAAGGGGGCGGCGAGCGGCGGGGCGGAGACGGAAAAAATAGCCGCCGACAGGCTGAAAATAACGCCATGTAAGGAAATCTACCACTGCCTGGAGGACGGCACCTGCCCGCTCCGCGACGATATGACCGCTTTATACGGCAAGCTGCTGGACGCGGAAGCCGTCATCGTGGCGTCACCCATATTTTTTTACACGGTGAGCCCGCAGCTTTTAACGCTTATCAGCCGCTGCCAGGCGCTGTGGGCGCGGAAATACGTGCTGAAAAACCTGGCTATACCCACGAAAAGAGGCGCGTTCATCGGGGTGGGGGCGACGCGGGGGGAAAAGCTTTTCGACGGGCCGAGACTGACGATTAAATACTTTTTCCAGGCAATCAACGCCGACTATAAAGAAGAGCTTTTAATCCGGGGCGTGGATAAAAAGGCGGAGATCAAGGACCATCCTGACCATCTGGCCGCCGCTTACGAACTGGGCAAGAAACTAGTCTCAGTTTAGCCGTGGAAAAAGGCTATTTCCCGTGTCCCTTATAATTTGGGATACAAGCACCATTCTTTGCCTCTGCAAAATACTAACCATTCCGTTGCAAAACGGAATCCAGTCAGACAGTATTGAACTATCTAGACGTAAATTGCACAAACCCTCGATACCTGGATACCGGTTTGTGTCGGGATGGTTTCTGGACAGCGTAATATCAGCTATCTGCCTTCCGCTCCCCGCGGATGCTGATGGTAATTTCCCGGAACGACAACACGTTGCCGCTGGCGAGAATGGCCTGCTTGGCCAGGTGTACCAGCCCGGAGCAGCAGGGTACTTCCATATGAACCACGGTCAGGCTTTTCAGGCCGGACTGCTCGAGTATTTCCGTTAGTTTGGCCTGGTGCGCCGGGAAGTTATCCAGCTTGGGGCAGGCCACCAGGAGCGCGGTGTTTTCTCCCAGGAAGTCCTGGTGGAAACCGGCATAGGTAAAAGGCACGCAGTCCGCCGCCAGCAGCACGTCCGCATCTTTCAGGAAGGGGGCGGTGGGGCTAACGAGAGTAAGCTGCACCGGCCAGTGGCGGAGTCGTGATGGGGCACGGGCAGCAGTCTCAGGCGCGGACTTAAGTGAAGTCGGTGCTGTAAATTGACTGACATTAGCCGAGGGACAGTTGCGGGGCGGTTTTGCCGTCGTTTGTTCAGTCTGCAAATGCTCTTCCACCGCGGTTCCGTCAAACTCTTCGGCCGGTCTCTCCTCGATAGTGATAGCGCCCTGCGGGCAGCTAAGGCAGTTGCCCAGGCCGTCGCAGTATTTTTCGCTGACCAGCTTCGCCTTGCCGTCCACTATTTTCAGGGCGCCCTCAGCGCAGGAGATAATGCAGGCGCCGCAGCCGTTGCATTTATCCTCGTCAATTTTTACTATTTTACGCAGCGTCCGGGCGGTCATCGGCAGCTTCCTCCCGGCGTTTAGCCGTGAACTCCGGCCAGGGTTTCATGCACATGCCGGACATGCTGCAGGTCTTATTACAGGTAATGCACCTGGCACTGCTGTCTATTACTTTTTTATCCGTTTTGGGCCGGGTTTGACCCGATTTTGTAGTCATAATTCTCCTTTGTAAGGGTGTCTAGCGCCCGCCGCGCAGCGCCTGCCACCTTTCCTCGCCGAGGCACTGGCGCGCCGATGAGCACCACTCGATGCAGGAAGGCGTCTGCTCTTTATAGACGTACGCGCCGCACTTTTTACACTTAATGCGCAGCTCGTCGGAGAACATCTCCACCTCCGCGCCGCAGCCGGGGCATTTATACAGCGCCGCCCGCAGGTTGCGCATATCCTGGCCGGGACATTTACCGCTCATGTTAAAAGTATAGCCCGCGGATGCCGTGCGTCAAAATGACTTTAGTCTCACGGAAAGCCAACCGGGAGCGCCGATGGATTGGCGTAAAGCCGGTATTATTCGTAAAGGCGGCGGACAGCCCGCCATTATAGCACATTCCCCGTTTGACTTACGGCAGCGTAAAGTGTTAAATAAAATCGATATTAATTATTATTACGTTCAACCGGAGGATATTTTATGAAAATCACCAGAATAGAATGCATTCCCGTTTCCATCCCCTTCGCCAAGCCTATCGTCATGTCCGGCGGGCCGGCCAAGCAGGCGGACGCCGTGGTACTGAAAATACACACGGATGAGGGCGTCACCGGGATAGCGGAGACCGGGGACACCTCGCTGTGGTACATGGGGGAAAGCCAGGACTCCATCCTGTACAATATTACGCACATCTACGGGCCGCAGATACTGCTGGGGGAGGACCCGTTCAATATCGAGACTATCGTGGCGAAGATGGACAAAGCCGCCCGCGCCAATAACCAGTCGAAAGCGGTCGTCGATTACGCTTTGCACGACCTGATGGGCAAGGCGCTGGGCGTACCCGTCTACAAGCTGCTGGGCGGGCTCTCCAACGAAAAGATAGCGCTGGCTTTCGTGATGTCCTCCGGCTCGGCGGAGGCGGTGGGGGCAGAAGGCAAGGCGCTGGTGAAAGCCGGTTTCAAGGGACTGAAGCTCAAGGTAGGCGCCCGCACGCCGGACGAGGACATCGAGATGGTGGGCGCATTAAGGGAGGCGGTGGGGAATAAAATAAAGGTGATGATCGACGCCAACGGCGGCTGGCTGTACCACCAGGCGCTGTACGTCTTGAAGCGGATAGCCAAGTACGATATTTTCGTGGCCGAGCAGCCGGTGCCGTGGTGGGACGTAGACGGCCTGGCGCGGCTGCGCCGCAAGGTGGATGTGCCTATCTTCCCGGACGAGTCCGCCGCCGAGCTGAACGACCTGATTAAAATAATAGAAAAGGACGCCGCGGACGGGCTATTCCTGAAAGTGCCCAAGGCCGGCGGCATTCTGAAATCCAGAAAGTGGGTGGCGATAGCCCAGGCGGCCAACCTGCCGGTAATGTGCGGCTGCATGATAAACTCCGGGCTGGGCTCGGCGGCGGAAGCGCATTTCCTGGCGGCCACGGCCTGGATGGGCAAGATAGAGCAGGAAGCAATCGGCCCGCTGAACCTCTTCAACGTGTACGACACGGTGAGCGCGCCGCTGCCGAACGACCTCGCGATAAAGCCCCCGCGGTATGAAAACGGCTTTCTGTACGCGCCGGACGGCCCGGGCCTGGGCGTGGAACTGAACGAGGCGTCGGTTAAAAAGTTCGCCACGCCCGGAAAAAGCCCGGTGGTTTTAGGCAAATAACGGCACCAGGAGGTGTTAAGATGAACACGACCGGGGAACCTACCGCCATCGAAAGAATGGCGGCCAATGCGCTGGACACGCGCTTTGAAAGCTTCGATGCCGCCCTGCTGGAAGCCACCAAGTACCGCATTATAGACACGCTGGGCTGCCTGATAGGCGGCGCCGCGGATACCGGCAATCAAGAGCTGGCCGGGCTGCTGCTGGAAAACGGCGGCAAAAAGGAAGCCACCATACTCGTACACGGGGGCAGGGTACCGGCCGGGGAAGCGGCGCTAATCAACTGCGCCATGGCGCGCTCGTTCGACTTCGAGCCGGTAAGCCCGATGGTGGACGGCGTGAGCTGCCCGGGGCACACCAGCGGCACCACCGTACCCACGGCGCTGGCCATGGCGGAAGCGGTGAACGCCACCGGCAAGGAAATGATTGAAGCATTGCTGGTGGGGGACGATATCGCGGCACGCCTGCTGGCGGCTTCCGGCTTCGGCTTTTCTTTAGGCTGGGACGGCACCGGCACGGTCAACGCCTTCGCGGCGGCGGCCATCGCCGGGAGGCTGCTCAAGCTGGATAAAACGCAATTGAGAAACGCCATGGGCATCGTGCTCAACCAGGTGGGCGGCACCTTTCAGATAATCTGGGACGGCACGATGGCCTTCAAGCTGCCGCAGGGGCTGTCCGGGCGGTCGGGCATCCTGTCCGCGCAGCTCGCTAAAGCCGGCTGGACCGGGCCGGAGGACGCGCTATTGAGCAAATTCGGGTACTACCAGATGTTCACCGAAGGCTGCCAGAAACCGGAGGCGCTGACCGCCGACCTGGGCGTGCAATACTATTACGACAGCACGATAAAGCCCTATCCCTGCTGCCGCATACCCCATGCCGCCATCGACGCGGCGCTGGCGCTCAAGCGCAAGTACAACCTCATCGCCGAGGACATAGAGTCGGTCCACCTGGAGCTCGCCCAGGGGGGCATCGACCATATTTGCGGGCACCCCTTCAAAATAGGGACATTCCCGCACGGCAACGCCGCTTTCAGCTACGAATACGTGGTGGCGACGGCGCTCATATTCGGCGCGGTCAAGCCGGAGCACTTCACCGAGACAGCGATACGCAACCCGCAGATTCCGGAGTTCATCAGGAAAATCAGGTTGATACACGCCGCGGACGTGGAGTTTGAAAAAGCCAGGATGACTCTGCTGCTTAAAGACGGCCGGAAACTGACGGAAAACGTGACGGACGTGAAAGGCGACCCGCAGCGCAACCCCATGACCCACGACGATATACTGGCCAAGTTCTGGACCAACGTGAATTTCTCCCAGAAAATCACCCAAAAGAAAGCCGAATACCTGCTGGAAGCGCTGCAAAACCTGGATAAATTCGACAGTGTGCGGAAGCTGATGCCGCTTTTAGTTGCGTGAAATGGAAAGAAATGAGCTGCTGAAACTGGGCGCGTTCTGCCTGAAGCGGCTGTCCCTGAAAGGGCAAAAAGAACTGCTGCGGCTGGCGGAAAACGAGGTGCCTTTCAGCGATTTTGCCCTGGCCGGGCTGGGGGAAACGGAAAAGGGGCAGGAGTTCATTGCCGCCTGCGGCGGACGGCTGAGTATGACCGACCTCATGGATATACTCACCTGTTGCGACCAGCCTACCATCGACCGCATTATTACCGATGACCGGCATAAAAGCCTGTTTTTGGAGTCGGCGGAGATTAACGGGCATTTCGTGCTGGAAAATAACGCCATTTACTACACGCTGGACATGGACTCTACCCTGCTGTGGTTTCAAAAAGTGCTGGGGTGGCCGGGGGTGGTGGAAGCCAGAGACGCCTCCGGCAAGGGGCTTTACGGGCTGATTTCCCCGCACCTGAAAGCCAGCGCGCCGGGCAACCGCAGCCCCTACATGCAGCTGATGCGCGGCCAGCCAGCCGAATCCGTAGCCGGGTTCATCAAGATATGGGGGCTGGACAAACTGCGGCAGCAGATAATAGCCAACGGGTGGCTGGAGATGACGCCGGTAAAACAGGAGCCCTGGGGGGCGCGGCTTTTTGCGGTGACTACCGGCGACGGCTCGGAGCTGCGCTTTTACGAGCCGGACACGGTGGGGGACTGACGGCGTTCCTGTCCTGCGACCCCAAAAGTACAGCTATTTGGCGGCTTTAATAGTAGCGCCGTTGCCGTGCCGGCTGACCAGCTCCACCTTGCTAAAACCCGCCTTTTGCAGCATCTCAATCTGATTAGCCACGGTGCACGGCGTGTCAAAGTGAAATAATCCCGCGGCTATCCCCTGCTCGGCGCGGAGGCGTTTACTCTCCGCGAAGCGGGCGTCCTGGAACGCCTGGTCCGGCGCCACGTAGTCCGACTCGATATAGAGGCCGTCCGGCTTTAAGGCGACGCGGATTTTGCGGTAAAGCCCGGTTTTTTCTTCAGGGGTAAAATGATGGAGCGTTTCCGCGGCAAGAGCAACATCATACGTATTTTGGCCGAAATCATAAGCAAAATAATCCGCCAGTATGAGGTTTAGCCGGCTTTTCCTGGCGGCGTGTTTCCGGCGCAGCTTGGCCAGCATCTTCTCCGCCAGGTCAATACCCGTTACCTGCACCGCAGGATTAACTTTAAAGATTTCATCCAGCTCCAGCCCGGTGCCGCAGCCTAAATCCAGCAGCTTCAAGCCCTTAGCGGCCGGAACCAGGGTGGCCATCTCTATATAAACGGCGGCGCTGTCCAGGTCCTGGAGCATGTGGTGCTCGTACAGGTCAACGCGAGCATTAAAAAAAGAGCCCATTTCTTCCAAAGGCATTATTTTTTCCTTTTAACGGCGGTAAACTAGCCCCGCTCCACCAGCTCGATAAGGACGTTCTCGGCGGCGGAGGGGTGGACAAAAGCGATTTTAGCGCCGGGGAGCTGCATAGGCTCCTCGTTCTGGAGCTTTTTCCCTTTAGCTTTCAGTGCCTTGATTTCTTTCACAATATCGTCGGTCAGGAAGGAGACATGGTGCAGGCCGCCGCCCTTTTCCTCCAGAAAGCGGGAAAAGCTCCCCTCTTTCAGGGGCTGGAAAATCTCGATGCGGATATCACCCGCGGCCATCATCACGTTTTTGAACTCGCCGCCGGGGCCATCCATTTTTTCCACCACCTTAAAGCCAAACAATTCAGTGTAGGTTTTAGCGGCCTGTTCCAGGTCTTTTACCACTATACCAATATGGTCGATTTTATTAACCATTAGCGTCCTCCTTTATTTACTCCCTGTCATTCCGGCCTAGGCCGGAATCAGCCAATAAGTTCCAGATAATAGTAATTCGTATATGGATTCCAGCCCCGATTAACATACGGGGTATGCTGCCTGCGCTGGAATGACGGCTATTGCCTAGAACGGGAAAATGGCCGGCAAATCATGCACCTTGTCTTTGGTGAGGGTGGAAGGCATGGTCTCGGTGAGCTCTTCCGGCGTCCAGCGGCCGTCCTTCCAGAGTACCTGCTCCACCGGCGGCGGGTCAACGTAAATGCCGATGTGCCCGTGCCAGACCTCGAAAACGCAGCCGTTTACGTTATCGGCCTTTTCACCGGCCAGATAGACGACCAAAGCGGCCACGTCCTCCGGCTGGTTAAGCTCCAGCATCTGCTTCAAACGGCGCTCGGCAGTCTCCTGCCCCCACATCTTAATCCAGGCCTCCCGGAGTCCTTTGCCCTGGACCATCTCCACGAAGCCGCGCGTCCCGGCCACCGGGCGGATAACGTTGCAGGTGACGCCATAGCGCGCCATGTCCCGCGCCACAGTACGCGTCATCCCCACGATGCCCTCCTTGGCCGCCCCGTAATTGGCCTGTCCCATGTTGCCCAGCCCGGCGTGGGAGGAGGTGCTGATAATGCGCCCGTAGTTCTGCTGGCGCATCACCTTGCAGGCCGCCCGGGTGCAGTAAAAAGTGCCGCTCAAATTCACCTGGATGACGTTGTCCCACTCCTCGTCCGAGATATTGTATATCATGCGGTCGCGGTTAAAACCGGCGTTATTGACCAGAATATCGAGTCGGCCAAAGCTGTCCACGGCGGTCCGGATAATGCTTTCCGCCCCGGCCACCGTGCCCACGCTGGCAAAGCTGGGAACGGCTTCACCGCCGGCCTTTTTAATCTCCTCAACGACATCCTCGGCGGGACCGCGGGAGACGCCGGAGCCATCGGTAGCGGCGCCCAGGTCATTGACCACTACTTTAGCGCCCTGGGCCGCCATGCCCAGAGCCTCGGCGCGGCCCAGGCCTTTGCCGGCGCCCGTGACCACCGCCACTTTTCCCTTCAGTAAATCACCCATAAAAAGACCTCCCGGTGTATCGACTTTTCTTTCTCTGCAGAATCCTGTCTTCCAAATATTCGTTGTATTTACACGTTAATGATGATATTGTCATTCTGGAGTCCCGATGAAATCGGGACGAAGAATCTGGAGGCGCGTGGTCATTCTTTAACAGCCTTTTCCAACCAGGATTCGCTTAAGTCATCCATTCTTGGGTTCATTTGTTTTATTAGCTCAAGCTTTTTACTTCTCAATAGACCCTTTATTTGTTTTTCCCTGGTTATAGCTGCATTTATGTCATTGGTAGTTTCATAATATACGATCCGATCAATATTATATTTCTTTGTGAAACCTTCAAATATTTTGTTCTTATGCTCATAAACACGGCGTTCCAAATCGCTGGTTACTCCGGTATAGAGAGCTCCGCGTTTGTTAGCAAGAATATATACATAATATTCTTTCATTTTGCGGCCTTAACCTCTCCCCGCCTGATTCTTCGCTACGCTCCAGAATGACAACCAGTGCTACGCTATGACCTTTTTATCTTTTAATTCAGTTATCTCATCCCAGTCCATGCCGAGGACGCCGGTAAGGATTTCCTCCGTGTGCTGGCCGAACTCCGGGGCGGTGTTGCGGACGGTGGTAGGGGTCTTGCTGAACTCCCAGGGCGGCATGATAACCTTCAGCTTGCGCCCCACGGGGTGGTCGATTTCCCTAAAATAGCCGTCCGCCCAGGGGGTGGGGTCGGCGACGACTTCGCCGGGAGTCTTGACGGACGTCCAGATGATGTTCTCTTTGGCCAGCCGCTCCGCCCATTCCTTTTGCGTTTTAGCTTTAAAAACTTTATCCAGGATGAGGATTAGCTCTTTATTGTTCTCCATGCGTTTTTCATGGGTGCTGTACTTGGGGTCGGTCTCCAGCCCGCCCAACTCCAAAGCCTTGCAGACCCCCGCCCAGTAGCGGTCGCCCTGGATGCAGGCCAACTGTATCCAGCGTCCATCGGAACACTCGTAGCTGTTAAAGATGGGGTTGCTCTGGTTGGTGCGCGAGATGCGGCCGTACTCCATGCCGGTAGCCAGCACCGAGGAAAGGACGATGCCCATCGACCATATCCCCCCGCCCACTAAAGAAACGCAGACCTCCTGGCCTTCGCCGGTGCGCTCGCGGTGGAACAAGGCCATCATGATAGCGCAGGCGGCGTACATGCCGGTGGTGTTATCGCCGAAGCCCGGCACCTGGAAGGGCAGGGACGTGCCCGGCTCCCCGAGCGAAGCCATCACGCCGCTGCGCGCCCAGTAGCCAACGAAGTCATAAGCGCCGACGTCCTTTTCCGGGCCGTGGAGGCCGTAGCCGGAAAGGTGGGTGTAAATGATTTTAGGGTTCAGCCTGGAGATGTCTTTGTATTCCAGCCCTAAATCCTTTAAAGCGTGCGGGCGGAAATTGCAGACGAACACGTCCGATTTTTCCACCAGCTTATAGAGAATATCCCGCCCCTCTTTCATCTTGAGGTTCAGGGTAATGCCCTTTTTATTCAAATTATAGAATTCCAGCACGTAGTTGATATCATAGACGGGCACGTTGCCGCTGATTTTCAGGATACCGCGGGTCTGGTCGCCGCCTTCCGTACGCTCCACCTTAATGACCTCCGCGCCCATATCCGCCAGGATGCGGCAGCAGACAGGGGCCAGACCGGCCTCGGAAACGTCCAATACCCGGATGCCTTCAAGAGCCATTTTCATAATGATGCCTCCTTGCGTAAATGATTGTCATCCTGAGCGAAGCGAAGGATCTCGGGGTGGTGTGGGGTATAACAACCCCACCCTGAGATTCTCACGGTCGTCCCGAGTCCATCAGGACTCCCTCAGAATGACAGCTCTGTTCTACTTCTCGTTCCCCACGATAAAGCAGGAGCAAACGCCCGTACCGGCGTTGCCGCCCAGGTTGTGGGTCAGCGCCAGACGCGGGTTTTTCACCTGCCGGGGGCCGGCCTTGCCCTGGAGCTGCTTGTACATCTCGTACATCATGCGCAGGCCGGAAGCGCCGAGAGGGTGCCCGAAGCACTTTAAACCACCGTCCGTATTGATGGGCAACTCTCCTTTGAGGCTGAAAGTGCCGGCGGCTATATCCTCCGGGGCGCGGCCGCGGGGGCTAAAGCCCAGGTCTTCATAGACTATCATCTCGTGGACGGAGAAGCAATCGTGTACCTCAGCGCAGCTGATTTCCTTCCGGGGATTGGTGATACCGGCATCAGCGTATGCCTGTTTAGAGCCGCGGACATTCTCCTCCATGTGGACGAAGTCGTAATCCTGCATCATAGCGCCCTGCCGCGCGCCCACCGTGACCTGTAAAGCCTTGATGTAAACGGGGTCGGGGCGGAACTTTTTCGCCATATCCGCCCGCGTCACGATAGCCACGGCGGCGCCGTCACTGACGCCGCAGCAATCGAACAGACCCAGGGGCCAGGCGACGATGGGCGCGTTCACTACCTGGTCGATGGTCAGCTCGTTCTGGAAATGCGCCTTGGGGTTCAGACAGCCGTTGTGGTGGTTCTTGACGGCAATCTGCGCCAGGATGCGCTTGCCGTCTTCCGGCTTGATATGATAATCGTGAAAATAGCGGGTGGCGAGGTAGGCGAAAGAGGCCGGGGCGCTGTAGCCGGGGCCGATGCCGGAGCTGCCGTCCTGGTTATCACCGACCACGCTGGGACCCTTGACGCCGGTGGCGCCGGAGTCCTTGAGCTTTTCCACCCCCACCGCCAGGGCGATATCACACACGCCGGCGGCAACCGCGTAGCTGGCCGCCCGCAGGGCCTCCGAGCCGGTGGCGCACATGTTTTCCACCCGGGTCATGGGGATGTACTGGAGCTGGAGGGGGGAAAGGGTGATAGCGGAAAGGCCGGAAAAGACGGTGCCCACCCAGGCCGCCTGGATATCTTTAGGGCCGATGCCGGCGTCCTCAAAAGCCTCGTAGGCGGCCTCCACGATGAGGTCTTCCACCCCTTTATCCCACCGCTCCCCGAACTTGGTGCAGCCCATGCCCACGATGGCGACTTTATCTTTAATACTTTCCATTTTTATCCTCCTGGTTATTCACAAGACCCGCTCATGGTGAGCTGTTAGTTTACCCTGAGCTTGCCGAAGGGAACCATAGCGGTGCCATTGGCTCACCCTTCGACGCGCTCAGGGTGAGCTGCGTCATTCTTATTCCGTAACCGGCCTGGCTTTCCAGAAATAGTTGTTGATGCCGCGGCTGGTGAACATCTTGCGGTAAGTCATCTCCACCGTCATGCCCACGGACACTTTACTCGCATCGCAGTCGGTCAGCTCACAAATCAGCCGGCCGCCGCCCTCGAAGTCGATAGCGCCGTTGACGCCGGGCGGATTGAGGGTAGGCATAAGCTGGTCGATGGCGTAGGTGAAGAGCACGGCTTTCTTATCCGAGAATTTATAAGGCTCGAAATCATCCTTGGTCTGGCAGCTGACGCAGACCCGGGACGCCTGCCCTATCTGGTTCATCTGCGGCGTGCCGCATTTCCGGCACTTTACGCCGGTAAGGGTAGTGATAACCTGGCGCTCCCGCCAACGACTCTGCAAAGACAGCGCCGAGCGCTCCGGCAGGGTGGAAGCTTCCACCGGCACCAGGCCGCGCCAGGTAAGGTACTGCCCGTAGGTAATGGGCGTTTTTCCCGCCAGGCGCGATGCAATAACGGGGGTTTCCTGGAATTTCCTGATTTCATCAGTAGCGTGGAGGATAAAGGCATCCGCGCCGTCACCGTAACCGGCGAAGAGAATGCGGTCGCCGGGTTTAGCCTTTTCCAGCGCCGCCGCCAGCATCAGAAAGCCCGCCGCCGCGCCGGTATTGCCGATTTGATTATAGAGCGGGTCCTGTACCTGCGCTTTATCCAGCTTCAATCTCCGGGCCAGAGCCGCGTGCTGGCGGGCGTCCCCGGCGTAATAGACCACACCGGCAAAGTCAGATAAAGCCAGCTTGTTCTTCTTGAGCAGGCCTTCGATGACCGACTGCATCAGGGGCAGATAGCCCACGTCATCGATGAAGCGCCCCTCGGCGTAGCGGGGGAACTTATCCTCGTCCGTGCGCCAGATATCCGTAAAGTCGCTGCACAGCGAATAGCTGCCTTCAACCTCGGCGATAACTTTTTCCGCGCCGACCATCAGGGCCGCCGCGCCGTCGCCCAGGTTCTGCTCCAGGGCGCCCTTGGCCGCCGCCTGGCGCGTATCAGAAGCGACTACGAGTGATTGTTTTACCGAACCGGCGCTGACGGCATCCAAGGCGGCTTTCAGGGCGGCTGTCCCCGCCCTTAACGAGTCCGTATAGTCCGCCGCGTGGCACTCGGCAGCGAGGTCGGCGGCACTTACCACCATCGCCGCGGCCAGCTTTTCGCGGTACGGGGCGGTGGTCGTCGCTAAAGACAGGCCCCCGGCTTTCTGGCCGCCCCGCTTGAGACAATCGAGCGCCGCCGCCACAGCCATGGTGAGCGTATCTTCGTCATAGCCGGCCACGGCTTTAGCGCCGCCGGCATTGCGGCCGCCCCACATCCGGCCGATTTCTTCACGGTTGAGTCTGAATATCGGGATATAAACCCCTACCGATGTTATTCCTGCCATCTGTCAGTTTTCCTTTCTTTGCCGGTAACGGGCCGTTTTTACGGCATTTGAATCCCGGACGAGAATTAGAGGGCGTTTCAAAAAGGGAAAATATACCAGTATCCGGTGTTATAAATATCTTAATGCGATGGCGAGAATAGTGTCAAATTAGAGAAGTAGTATCTTTATAGAATAAACATAATATTGAAATGGCCACTTATGTATGATATATTGAGTTCAACTTGTTTTTGATAATTGGTGTTTAATTGAAACAAACATTTGAAATTAAACATTTTGGAGATATTCCTTTAAATGACCCTTTTTTTGATAGTTTAAAAAAAGACTATCAGGAATTCGCCGAATGGTATAAACGCAAAATTTCGGAGCAAGCGCAAGCCTACGTTCAGTATACTGATGAAAAACTGACCGGCTTTATGTACTTAAAGCCAGAGATTGGTGAAGTAATTGATGTCACTCCGCCGCTACCCAATGGAAAACGCATTAAAATAGGTACTTTGAAAGTTGATGCTCACGGAACAAGGCTCGGCGAACGTCTAATTAAAAAAGCATTTGACCGAGCTATTGTTGATCGCGCAGACGAAATATATATCACTGTTTTTCCGCACCATAAACGTCTCATTGAAATGCTAGAGGAGTTTGGATTTAGGTCGGAAGGTAATATAAAAAACACTCCTAACGGCAAAGAAAACGTATTAGTTAAAAGCTTCAACCCCCAATCACTTACAGGAAACTTACGGAAGGATTATCCCTTAATAGATATAAGGAGAGTTAATTTCTACCTTCTAGCCATCCGCCCTGAATGGCATTCACAGCTTTTTCCAGATTCAATATTAAAAACAGAAAGCTATGATTTGCTTTCTGACATTTCTCATACAAATAGCATTAGTAAGAATTATATTTGTTCAATGGACGGTGTCGAAAATCTACATCCTAGAGACTTGGTTGTTGTTTACAGAATGACAGACAGCCTAGGACCAGCCGAATATCGCTCGGTTGCTACTTCTTTATGCACAGTTGAGGAGATGCGTACTAGAAATAGTTTCAAAGATGTGAATGAGTACCTAAAATATGTTCAGCCATATAGTGTATTCGGAGAAAAAGAGTTAAGACAATGGTGGAATAGGAAAATATTATACATCGTTAAATTGTTATATAGTGCAGCGTTTACAAAACGTGTGATCAGAAAAACACTTGCAGAAGAAATAGGACTAGATAGAAAAAATCGTTGGGGATTTTTACCATTATCCCAAGAACAATTCCTAAAAATCGCTGATTCTGGGGGTATTGATGTACGTCTTATTATCCGTTAAGCCTAAATTTGCTAGAGATATATTTAGTGGACTCAAGAAATACGAATACCGTAAAACTATTTTTACTAGGAAAAACATCAATACTGTAATCGTGTACGCTTCAAGCCCTAAAAAATGCGTAATTGGTGAATTTGAAATTGAAGAAATTATTTATGATGATATAGAATCCCTCTGGGCTCGCACAAAAAATGAATCAGGAATAAGTAAAAAATTTTTCTATGAATATTTTGGGAAACAATCCAAAGGCTATGCCATCAAGATAAAAAACCAGAAGGAATATGATAACCCATATTCTCTAAATCATTTGACAGTATTGGGGCCTCCACAATCATTCATGTATTTGAATGCTTGAATTATCAATATTCAAATATTAAATTTAAATAACTGCACACCCGGCTAAATAAAACGCTCGAAGCGCTCTTTGCCGGCTTTACAGATAGGGCAAACGCCGGGCGGGACTTCCCGGGCGCACAGGTAGCCGCAGACCTTGCAGCGCCAGACCGGCAGCGGCAGCGATGATATGGTTGCTTCCTTTTTTTCCTCTTTCACCTTGAGCCTTTTATCCCGGGAGGGGCGGCGCTCCGGGATAGACCGGGCTTTTTCCTTACCCTCCGCCACCCCTTTGGACACGTAGAGACTGCAATAGCAGGCGCCGAAATCCTCCAGGTCCGGGTCGCGGTAATCACAGGGACAGATGATGTCCAGGTCTGCTTCTTTTTTACCGGAGGCCAGGCGGCAGGGGCAGGAAGGATAGCCATAGCGCTGCTGGTTCATCAGCAGGCCGTTTAAAAGCTCTCGGGTCATGGCTTTTTCCGGGTTCAAGTTGTAGCCGGCCGAGGCCGCCTCTTTATCCAGCTTTTCATATAGCCGGTCGATTTCCGCCGGCGTGATGTCCGCCATTACTTTAAAGCCTCCCGGATATCATCCTCTTTGAAGCCGATGATGCATTTTTGCGAATTTATGACCATGGTGGGGAAATTGCAGTCCGGATTGTACTTGGTAATTTCCTTAATTACAGCTTCCTGCTCCGCCCCTTTAAGCAGGTCAACATCGGTATAATCGTACTCCACACCCAGCTCATTGAGTAACCCCTTGGTCTTTTTACACCAGCCGCAGGTGCTCAAGGCATAAAGCATTATCTTGCCCTTATTCTTACCGGCAACGTGATTCAAAGCCATAAAACCAGGCCTCCTTCACCATTATTCAATCTTTACTAACTAAATTCTAGCACACCGCACCAATGACAAAAGTCGCTATTAACGATAAAGAGCACCCGGTTTGAATTATTTCACCAAAGAGTATAGTACCATGCCCGGCCGAATGTAAAACCAAAGAAAATACAGGCGATAGCATAATTGCATCGGGCTATTGTTTTTCCACGATAGATTGTATATAATTGTTACTATATAGATTTTAAACTGTTTATGTTATATACCAACCGAACCCCGATTTTTCAGGAGGCCGGTAAAGATGCGTGGTGAAATACTGAGCAGGGTAGCCGCCGATTTACTTTCCGTGCCGCCTCTTATTTTCCGGCTGGTCCGCAGAAAACTCGCGATGACCACCCTCGATGATCTGGATGTGGATATCAAGCTGCTGCATTTTGAAATCATGAGAGTGCTGCAGCAAGAAGGCACGCAGCACCCGGCTAAAATCGGGGAAAGGCTCCTGGTGGCCAAAGCCCAGATGACCCACCTCATCGATAAACTGGTGGAGCTGGGATTCGTGAACCGGGAGATGGATGCCGTGGACCGGCGTACCTTTAACATTACCCTTACGGAAAAAGGCAGAAAAGTGCTGGAGGAGCAGGACAACATGGTCATCAATTCCGTTAGGGAAAACATGGCTTCGCTCAGCGACGATGAACTGGAAGCGCTAACGAGCTCATTGCGGAGCCTGCGGGACACCCTGTTCAAGTTACAGTAGCCCGGGAGACCCTGTCCCGTTTTACCTTGTCCGACTAGAAAGAATATAAGCACCGATGAAACAACCGAACCACACCCACAACGTCCTGGATACCGAAAAGGTAGGCGGCCTGCTTTTCAAACTGGCCACGCCGGCCTTCATGGGGATGTTCGTCCAGACGCTGTATAACGTCGTCAATACCATATTTATCGGCCATACCCCGGACGGGGAGACGGCCATCGCCGGCCTGTCTATCGTTTTCCCGGTACAGATGCTTTTCATGGGCATCGCCATGATGGTGGGCATGGGCGGCACCTCGCTTATCTCCCGTTTTATCGGGTCGGGCCAAAATGAAAAAGCCGAACGCACCCTGGGCAACGGCATCACCTGCATCATCATTCTTTCCGTGGTGATAACCGCTATCATACTACCCAATATCAACGGTTTCCTGCGCCTCATCGGCGCGTCCGATAACGTGCTCCCTTATGCCCGGAAGTACCTGGTAATCATCGTCAGCGCCACGATCTTCAACCTTATCGGCATGACGCTGCTGAACTTCGTCCGGGCGGAGGGCAACGCCCGGGTGGGCATGATAGCCAATATCATCGGCGCCGGTCTGAACATCATCCTGGACGCTTTATTCATCCTGAGGATGCACATGGGCGTCACCGGCGCGGCGCTGGGCACGGTCATCGCCCAGACGGTCATGCTGATCTACCTTGGCATTTATTACCTTTCCGGCAGCAGCTACCTCAAGTTCCACGTTAAGAACATGCGGCTGGACGGCTCCATCCTGAAGGGGATGTTCAGTATCGGCGTGTCTTCCTTCGTGCAGACGGTGGCCAGCAGCCTTTCCGCCATGTTCATACTGCGTGAAGTGGTCTCTTACGGCGGGGATATTTACCTTGCCGCCTTCGGCATCATCCAGCGGGTAATGATGTTCGCCACCATGCCGGCCATGGTCATCGGACAGGGCGTGCAGCCTATCCTGGGCTTTAACTACGGCGCCAAGCGCTATTCCCTCGCCCTCAAGGCTTTAAAGATAGCGGCCATCGCCTCCACCACGGCCAGTATTTTAGCTTTCGCCGTGCTGATTTTCATACCGGGACCCATTATCAAGATATTCAATACGGACCCGGCACTGGTAGAAGCGGGCGCCTACGCCTCCCGGCTGGTATTCTGGAGCATGCCCGTGATGGGCCTGGTGATGGTGGGATCTACCTCCTTCATGTCCATCGGCAAAGCGGTACAGGCTTTCATTACCGCCGTAGCCAGGCCGGCTTTATTCCTCATACCGGCAGCGATATTCTTGCCCCGCATGTTCGGGCTGTCCGGCGTTTTCCTCTCCTTCCCCACCGCGGACGCGTTTACTCTGGTCCTGACCATACTGCTCCTCATACCGGTTATCAAGGAGTTCCGCCGGGCTTCCGTCAAGGAAGAGCAGGACAAACAAAAGCTCGAGCCGAACCAGACGCCGGTTGGACACCGCTCCTGATATCCGCTAATATAGTGGTTGATAACGATGCCGCCTGCGCCGCTTGAGATACAAAGCTGTCCGGTGATATGCCCGTGACCGCAGAAAAAGCATCGCTTAAGCCCATCGACTGGCTCCTGGAACCCGCCGACCCCGGCGCGAGATACTTGGCCCTGCGCGACCTGGTTAAAGCCGGCGGCAAAGAACTGGCCGAGGCTAAAAAAGCAGCCCAGCAAGTGGGTCACTTTACGCGCCCTGCGCACACTCAACCTGGTCGCTGCCTGGAAAGGTTAGATAATGTCTTTATACCCGGAATTTTCAGAGGAATATAAAGAAAAATCGCTGGAAATGCTGGAGTATTCCCTGGAAAACCTGGGCGCTTATGCCTCCTGGCGGGCCCTGGACCCCGGCCCCACCCGTCCCCCGGACGAGCGCTACGCCGCCCTGCCGGCGCTGACCAAAAATGACATACGCGAGCATTTCCCCCGGGGCTTCGTGCCGCCGGACAAGGATATCGAAAAGGGACTGGCGGACCAAGAAATCAGCTTCGTGGAGACCAGCGGCTCCAGCGACGCGATCCGGGTAACCAATATCTGGAACCAGGGGTGGTGGGACGCCTCGGAAGAAGCCTCCTGGGAGCTTAACGCGCACGCGGCGCGGCTGGCCACGGGCAGTCACGCGGAAGCCATCCTGGTCAACGCGCGCAACGTGGGGATTGTCTCGGACAAGGAAGACCTCCCCTTTGAAAAAAGGCGGCTGGGGCGGTTCCTCTACCTCAACGAAAAGACGGACGTCACCGCCTGGACGCCCCGGCTGATGGACCGGATGATAGCGGAGCTGGATATTTTCAGGCCCGCCGTGCTGGAAGCCAATCCCTCTTTCCTGGCCAGACTGTGCCGCTACATCTACGAAAACGATAAAGAGGTCTACCAGCCGGGCATAATCGTCTTAACGTATGAATTTCCCTCAAAAATACACTTGCGGCAGGTGAACCGTGTTTTTAAGAACCCCGTGGTCAGCTCTTACGGCAGCACCGAGGCCGGCTATGTTTTCATGCAGTGCGAGGCGGGCAAATTCCACCAGAACAGCCGGTCCTGCCGGGTGGACTTCCAGCCGCTCAAGAAAGAGCACGGCGGCCCGTATATAGGCCGGATGCTGGTGACCACCTTCGACAACCCCTGGTACTACATGCTGCGGTTCGACGTGGGGGACTTCGCCCACCTGGACGAGGAACAGAAATGCGAGTGCGGCCGGCGCTCCGGCTTCATCGTGAGCGCCATAGAAGGCCGCTGGACCAACGTCACCCTCACCGGCGACGGACGGCTGGTCACTTTAAACCGCCTCGATAGGGCCATGAGCCAGCTGCAGGATATCGACGAGTACCGGCTGGAGCAGACCGCGCCCGGCACCTACACTTTATACCTGGTGAGCCGCCGCCGGGACCGGCATAACCTGGAACTGGAAGCCAGGGAAACACTGCAACGCGTTTACGGCCACAAAGCTGCATTGACCATAGAGTACCCGGAATTCATCACGCCGGAGGACTCCGGCAAATACAGCCTGGCCAAGACCCTTTTCCCGCTGAATATTGACGACTACCTGGATAAAAAAACGGTTTTCCCGGTTAAATAAACAACAGATGGAAAATAATATGACACAGATTACCAGGCCCGTATTCCTCCTGGCCGGCGGGCGGCACAGCCGCAGCAGCAAACCGGACCCGCTTTTACAGGCGGTTTTCCGTGGTTTCGGCATCGCCTCACCCTCGGTGGCCTACAGCGGCACCGCCAGCGGCGATGACAAGAGCTTTTTCAGCTTTATCGCGGGGTCGTTTACGGCGGCGGGGGCGGGTAAAGTGACTCACGCCATGATAGCGCCGGACGGGGCGGACCTGAAAAAAGCGCAGAAAATCCTGGAGGCGGCGGACATCGTCTTTATCAGCGGCGGGGACGTGGAAGCGGGGATGGAAGTTTTACAGGCTAAAAATTTAGTAGGATTTTTTAATGATTTGTACCGCCGGGGTAAGCCCTTCTTCGGGATTTCCGCCGGGGCCATCATGCTGGCCACCAAGTGGGTGCGCTGGACGGACCCGAACGACAATAGCTCCGCCGAGTTTTTCCCCTGCCTGGGCTACGCGCCCGTCATCTGCGATACCCATGACGAGCAGGGCGGCTGGGAGGAACTGCAGGCGGCGCTGATGCTGGAAAAAGCCGGCGTCAAGGGCTACGGGCTGGCTTCCGGCTCCGGCGTCAGGGTCAAGCCGGACGGCGGGGTGGAGGCGGTGGGGGGCACGGTCTACCAGTACCTGCGGCGGGCGGGCGGGGTGGAGAGATTAGAGGACATACTGCCGCGCGCTACCGCCTGATACCGTTTTAATTCATGAATTTTCTTTACCCCCGGGATTCCAGCCTATTGCCTCACCCACTCGCAGGGTGTAAAATGGATACATTACTAAACATAACCATAACCGGCAACGGGGGGGAAAAAATGGATATCGTTTTCGATAAGAAGGCTGAAAAGAACCAGGCAGTGGTAAATACCATCACCGAGTTTCTGAACGGCATAGATACGCTGGAAAAAGCAGAGAATATACCGGTCACCGTCTTCCAGGACGGCGTGAAAAACAGCTACTACATACGCTGCGCCATCACCGGCAAGATGATGACGGACGCCGTCTCTCTGGACGCCCGGCTCAACCCGGAAAACGGGGAGACTTTCCGTGACAACCGCGAAATTTTAGTGACGCACAACACCTTCCTGCGCATGAAAGCGGACGCGGAAAAAGAGCGCGAGTTCAATGACATCATCGCGGAATACGTAACCTCCTATATCCCGGGAAAACCCCTGAAAATATGGGGCGGCCAGCACCGCTCCCGCGCCATCATGGACGCCTATAAAGAGAAAAAGGTTTCCCGCTACCACGGCTTCCGCGTGTATTTCTGCCTCACCAAGGAACAGCGGACGGAGCTCGCTTTCATATCCAATACCAGCATTTCCGTCTCCAACGACCTTTTCGACCGGCAGCTGGAAGAAGCGTTCATGGGCCCCAGCCTGCGGAAGTGGTGCACCAAAGTAGGGCTGCTCAAGCAGGGCGAGGACTTCCCGGACGTAGGCGCCCACGCGGAGAAAATAACCACCCAGAGCGCCCGCAGCTTCCTGGTGAGCTATTTCAAAGGCAAAAACACCGGAGCGCAAATAGTCGAATCCGAGCTGGACCGGAACGTTTATGAGCCGTACCTCTGCCAGACCGGCGCCTTCCTGGATGAAGAATACCGCACCCTGACGGAAACGATGGGCGCCAGTCTCTGGACGGACAAGGGCCTGAACGAAGCCGCCAGGGCCTTCGCCAGGCTGCACCGGGCGCAGTACGACGCGATAAAGAAAAGCAAGAGCAACTTTAAAGTGTTCCGCATGAAAGCCATGGTGCCATCGGTGCTGACGGCCTGGGCTTACGTGGCGGGACTGCTGCAAACGCATGCCAGCCGGCTTCAGGTCCACCTGACCATCCCCGAGCCGCCCAAGGGCGCGCCCGACTCCCTGAACGCGGAGGAAATGTCCCAGTTCCGCTACTACCAGGACATCGAGACTTACCGCGGGCTGGGCACCCGGGCGATAATGAAAGACCGGCAGCGCATGGCGCAGGTATTCCTGGCCAGGAGCATCGACCCCGAGGCCACGCTGGACAAGAAGCTCCTGAACCAGGCGGTCAACCAGTTCGCGGCGCTGCGTTTCTTCGCCAAGGGCTACACTACCACATAGTACTCGGGCTAGCCGGGCGGGCTAGCCCCGGCATAGGTCATTTCATAAAGCCTGGCGTAAAGACCGCCGAGCTCCAGCAGCTCGTCGTGTTTGCCCTGCTCCACAATGCGCCCGCCGTCCAGCACAAAAATACGGTCGGCGTTCCTGATGGTGGAGAGGCGGTGGGCGATAACGATAGCCGTCCGGCCCTTCAAAAGCTGCTTTAACGCTTCCTGCAACACCTGCTCGCTATAGGAGTCCATGTTGGCGGTGGCCTCGTCCAGCAGCAATATAGATGGGTCGGCGATAAGCGCCCGGGCGAAGCTGATAAGCTGGCGCTGCCCCATGCTCAAGTTCTGGCCGCGCTCCTGGAGCCAGGTATCATAGCCCTTTTCCAGCTTCATAATAAAGTCGTGCGCGCCCACGGTCTTAGCCGCCTCGATTATCCTGGCGTCGTCAGCGGACAGATTGCCGTAGCGGATGTTGGCGGCGATGGTGCCGGAGAAGAGGAATGGGTCTTGCAGGACCAGCCCCAGACGGCTCCGGTAGGCCGCCTGGTCTAAATCCCGCAGGTCACGGCCGTCCACCAGTATTTGGCCACCGGTGACATCATAAAAGCGCGCCAGCAGGCTTACGACCGTGCTCTTGCCGGCGCCGGTAGGCCCCACCAGGGCCGCCGTTTCCCCCGGATTAACCTTGAGATTGATATCGTGGAGGACTTCCGGGCCGGTCTCATAATGGAACGAGACCCGCTCCAAGCTGACAGCGCCGCTAAGCGTGGACGGTCTGAAGGCATCCTGTTTATCCGTAACCTCTATCTTAACATCGGCCAGCTCAAAGATACGCGCGGCGGAGGCCATCGCCCGCTGGAGCTGGGTATACTCCATCGTCAGCGTACGGATGGGGTCGAAGAACTGCTGGATGTAAAGGATAAAGGCCACCAGCGTGCCCACCAGCAAAGCGCCGTGCAGCACGTCCAGCCCGCCGAAGATGATAGTCAGCGCCGTGGCGACAGATACCAGCGTCTCCATCACCGGCATGTTTACCGCCGAGTGCCGCGCCGCCCGCAGGTTGGCATCCAGATTTTCCTTATTGACCTTATCAAAGTGCTCCGAGTTGATTTTCTCCCGGGAAAGGCTCTGGATGATGCGGATGCCGGTGATGTTTTCCTGGAGAGAAGCGTTCACCGTGGAAAGCTTTTGCCGGGCAAAGATGAAAGACTGCCGCGCTTTCTTCTGCCAGACGATTATGAACCAGAAGAGGAAAGGCACCACCGCCAGGCTGATGACGGCCAGGTGGAAACTCATGGTGAACATGATCACCACGATGGCCACCAGGCTGACGATTTCCCCCACCACCCAGAAAGCGCCGGAGTCCAGGAAGTCCCCCAGCTCCCCCACATCGTCCTGGGCGCGGGACATTATCCGCCCCGCCTCATTATGGTCGAAGAAGCTGATGGATAGTTTTTGAAGGTGGCCGAAGACCTGTCGGCGCAATTGCAAGAGAATCCCCTGCCCGATAACCGCCTCCACCCTTATCTGGGCCCAGTAAGCCGCCAGGTTGACCGCGGCGTTGCCCAGAAAGAGGATGATGGCGAAGTTAAGCCCGGCCTTATCCCCGGCGACGATGTACTTGTTAATCGATAGTTCCACCAGGTAAGGGCTGGCCACGATAGTAGCGGTATAAAAAAGCGTGGCCAGGATGGTCAGGATAACGGCGGTCTTGTGAGCGGCAAAGTATTTAGTCATGCGGGCGATGATACGCGAATCATACGGTTTGCCGAAAACGATATCGTCCGAGTCCGAAAGGCTGCTGCGGGAACGCCGGGGGCTCTCCATCGGCACGCCGTGGGCTTCCACCACCGGCACCGGCTCCGTCTCCGGAGTCTCCTCAACCGCTTCTTCCCGCCCGGCCTGCCACCCCTCCTGGTACTGGAACTGCAAATTATAAAGCTTGCCGTAATACCCGTTGAGGGCGAGCAGCTCGTCATGGGTGCCGCGCTCCACGATACGCCCGTCCGCCAGCACCAGGATAAGGTCGGCCAGCTGCACGGAGCGCAGGCGCTGGGCGATGATAAAGGTGGTGCGCCCGGCCAGAAGTGACTGCAAGGAGCGGCGGATGAGGTGCTCGGTAGCCATATCCACGCTGGAGGTGGCATCGTCCATGATAACGATGCGCGGGTCCAGCAAAAGCGTACGGGCGATGGCCAGGCGCTGTTTCTGACCGCCGGAAAGGGTGATGCCCCGCTCCCCCACCCAGGTATCGTAGCCCTCCGGCAGGCCCATAATAAAGTCGTGGAGCTGGGCGGTCCTGGCGGCCCGCTGAATCTCCTCCAAAGTGGCGCCGGGCTTGCCGTAGCCGATGTTCTCCCGGATGGTGGCGGAAAAGAGGAAGGTATCCTGGTGCACGATGCCCACATTCCGCCTTAACGACTCCAGAGTAACATCCCGGATGTCCCGTCCGTCAACGGCAATGCGGCCGGCGGTGACATCGTAAAAACGGGGAATCAGGTTGGCGACGGTGGACTTGCCGCTGCCGCTGGCGCCCACTAAAGCCACCACCTGCCCCGGCTTAACATCAAAGCTGATATCCTCCAGCGCCGGCTGCTGGGCAACATAGCTGAAGGAAACGTTTTCAAAGGTAACCGCGCCCCCGGTATCAGTGAGGTCGGCGGCGCCGGGTCTTTCCTCGACCTCCGTTTCGGCGTCAAGCACCTCAAAGACGCGCTGGCCGGAGGACATCGCCCGGGAGTAAAGCTGCGTCAGCCAGCCCAGCATCCGCACCGGCATATTGAGCATGACCACGTAAAGCAGGAACTCCGCCATCTGCCCCTGGGTCATCGCGCCGCCGATAACCTCCCGGCCGCCGTACCACAGGATGCCGGCCATCGCCAGCAGAAGGGCGAAGCTCATCACCGGGCTGTTCACCGCCAGCAGTTTGGCTATTTTAATCTCGTAGTTATAGTTATCCTTAGCCTGGCGGATAAAGCGGTCCGTCTCAAAGTCCTCGCGGGCGAAGGCGCGCACCACCCTGGCGCCGACGATGCTCTCCTGGATATAGGTGCCCATGACGCCCAGCCCCTGCTGGATTTTCATGGAGATAGCGCGCAGCTGGTCCCCGATATTGACCGCCCGGAAGGCGATGAAGGGGATGGTGCACATGCTGATGAGCGCCAGCTTCCAGTTGAGCACCAAAAGCACCGCGGCGATGGCCACCCCCAGCACCAGAAAATAGACGCCCCGCAGCAGGGCGAAACCGACGAACATGCGCACGCCCTCGACATCCGAGGTGGCGCGGCTCATGAGCTGGCCGGTCTGGGAGCGGTCATGGAAGGCGTAGGACAGCTTCTGGAGTCGGTTATACATCTGGTTACGGAGGTCGTAGGCCACGTGCTGGGACAGAGCTTCCGCCAGGTAGGACTGGGCGTAGCTGAGAAAACCGCGCAGGATGCCGGCCACGGCGATACCGGAGGCCGTTATGATTAAAAGCGTGGTCTGGCCGGAGCCCAGGGCCAGGTCTATGGCGCGGCCGGTAAGGTCAGGGATAAACATGGACAGCGCCGCCCCGGCGAAGAGGCAGAGATAAGTGACCGCCGCCCGGCGCCGCTGCTTCCAGAACAGAGCCGCGATTCTCAAGAAAATGCGCATAGGGATATATCCTTATGTTAGCACAAAGGGGAGAGACGGGAAAAAGCATCATCGGTTTTTTACTCCGTTATGATATAATTTCGGCATTGAAGGTAAATCCAGGGAGGAAGCGCGATGGGCAAACGGCAGGACTGGAAGAAATTGCTAAAGGCCGACCCAACCGACTGGCTGCTGGAGAACGATAAGACCCAGCCAGCCATCCGCTACTATACCTTGCGTGATATCCTCGGCCGGGATGAGAACGATAAAGAAGTCAAAGCCGCTAAGGCGGCTATCATGGCAAGCGGACCGGTGCCGGTAATCCTGGCGGCGCAGCATACGAAGGGATATTGGGGAAAGCCGGGACCCAGGTACACCGGGACGATGCCGGCTCTGGTTTACATGGCGCAGTTTGGTGCGGACGGAGCTGACCCGCGTGTTCGGGCGGGCTGTGAGATTCTGCTCTCCCGATACATTGACAGCGATGGTGGTCCGTACGACCACACGTATTGCACAGCGGCCAGTATGGGGGCGGCTTTGATAGACTTCGGCTGGCTTAACGACCAACGCTTGCAGACAGCAATGGAATGGCTGGCACAGACTATAACCGGGGAAGGAGTGGCTAAAACTTCGGAGCGCGATACAAACAAACGTTACGGTAAGTCCGGGAGTTCAGCTCCTTCATTCGCCTGTCCACAGCGTAATGCTGGTCTGCCATGCGCCTGGGGCGCAATAAAGGCGATGATTGCCTTGAATAAAGTACCAACGGCGCAGCGGACCAAGAATATGCAGGAGGCTATCAAACGGGGTGTGGACTTTCTCCTAAGCCGTGACCCGGCGGTCGCCGATTACCCCTTTGGCAGGGGGAACAGGCCCAGCTCAAACTGGTTCAAGTTCTATTATCCCCTCGGCAGCGAAGCCGATGTGCTTCAGAACCTGGAGGTCCTGGCAGCGCTGGGGCAAGCCAAGAATCCCAAGTTAGCCAACGCGTTAGATCTGGTCATTAGTAAGCAAAACCAACAAGGACGCTGGCTGCTTGAACGTACCTACAAGGAGCTGGCGGACACACAAGAAAATAGAGTCTTTTATTGGTACCAGAACTCCCTGAGACTTTATATAACCGGCAAGGAGTTGGCGGAGATACAAGAAAAGAAAGGGCAACCCAGCAAGTGGGTCACCTTAAGAGCTTTGCGGGTATTGAAACAGGCAGGACAATAGGGGGAAAAGGCGGGGCGGATTCTCACGGTCGTCCTTCCGCGGAAGGACTCCTTCAGAATGACAGGGGGAAAAGGCCGGAGCCCCTTTTCTCCGCTCCAGTTTCACCTTATCTTTGAGATTTCATTTTTGATTTCTCATTGAGTATTTCCCTTTTTCCCCTTAAACCTTCCTTGCTACTTGACCCTTGATACTTGTTACTTAAAAATGTATGTATAATATTAGGAGATGCCATTATCCCCTATCTTGCCAGAGGAGGTTTATGCCGACGGGACTTAAAATAAACTGCAGTGACCCATCCGCCGCTAACATTGTCATTTTGTGCGCGCCTTATGACCGCACCGCTTCTTTCCTCAAAGGTACCGCCAAAGGCCCGGCGGAAATCGTTAACAGCCTCAAATACCAGATAGAAACCTGGGACCGTTTTGCCGGGGCGATGCCTTCACCTGACCGTAAGGTTGCCCTGTGTGACCTTAAAAACCTGAACCGGTGCTCGCCGCCGGTCATGGTCGAACGCGTTAAGGAAGAATACGCCAAACACCTCGCTCATGGCGCTTTTGTTCTGCTGCTCGGTGGGGAGCATTCTGTGACCACCGGCGTTCTCCAGGCGCTGGCCGACCGCCACGGCCCAACCGAAATCACCGTTTGCCAGATAGACGCCCACCTTGACCTCCGCCCTGACGATACCGATTACAGCGATACTCCACACGGCGAATTCGCCCATTGCACCCCCATGCGGCGGGCCTGTGACCTGGGTTTTAAGTGCGTCCACATCGGCGCCCGCGCCTACGTTAAAGAGGAGATGGATTTCGCGGTGGCTAACGGTAATAAAGTTTTTGAATGGGGGATGGGGCCGGTCCCCAGCCCGGAGGCGATCGTAGAGTCCATCGGCACGGACACGGTTTACCTGACGATAGACGTTGACGGCATTGACCCCGCCTATATGCCCGCCACCGGCACCCCCGTCCAGGGCGGCCTGGAGTGGTATTACACTTTTGACCTGCTCCGTTGTCTTTTTAGAACCAGGAAAATCATCGGCGCCGATGTCGTTGAAGTTGCCCCCCGCCCCCATGATGTCCTCACGGAATACGGCGCGGCGCAAATCTGCTATACTATGCTGGCGCTTAGAGAAAGCCGCCAGAACCCTTCCCCTAACGGCCCGCCGGATTTAAGAAATCAGGAGAAAACATGATAGTACCTAAGATGATGTTCCTTACCAAGGGGGTCGGCATTGATAAGAACCGGCTCTCCTCTTTTGAGCTGGCCTTACGCAGCGCCGGCATCGAGCGCTTTAACCTCGTCTATGTATCCAGTATCCTGCCGCCTCTCTGCAAGGTTGTGCCTAAAAATGAAGGCGTCCAGGAATTGGTGGATGGGCAGATTGTCTTTTGTGTTATGGCCCGGAATGAAACCAATGAGCCCAACCGGCTTATTTCCGCCGCCATCGGCGTAGCCGTGCCCAAGAGCAGAAATCGTTATGGCTACCTTTCCGAACACCACGCCTTCGGCCAGACCGCTGATATTGCCGGAGACTACGCGGAAGACCTGGCCGCCACCATGCTGGCTTCAACCCTGGGTATTCCTTTCGATCCCGGCCAGGCGTGGGACGAACGTAAAAAGGTCTACCATGCCTCCGGCACTATTTTCCGCACCAGCAATATCTGCCAATCCGTAGAAGGTGATAAGGACGGGAAATGGACGACCGTGGTGGCGGCGGCGGTGTTTATAACGTAATCTATGGTTCTTCAGGCGTTCTTGCAAGCCCGCGAACGGCAAAAAAAGGCCGGAGTTTTTTCCCTTTCTCCGGCCTTCCATATCTTTGAGATTACGTTAGTACTTGCCGTATTCCTTGGTGAAATCTATCATCGCCTTCAGGTTTTCCGGCTTGACCTCATCGGTGGAAGAGCGGGGGGAGAGAATGTAGCCGCCGCCCTTGCCGCAGACATCGATGAGTTTTTTGCAGTAGGCGATGACTTCCTCTTTAGTCCCCACCTGTAAAAGGGAGGATGGGACATTGCCTTCGATGCAGACGTGGTCCTTAAGAATTTCCTTGGCTTTGAAGATATCCGTAGTATCAAAGCGCGCCAGCAGCTTGCCCTTGGGGAACTCCAGCAGGAACTCCAGTCTAGAAGTAAAATTGCCTTCGAAGAAGATGCAGGGCGTCAGCCCTTTTTTAATCAGACCGGCCACCAGCTTTTTGAAAGTGGGCCAGTAGAACCGCTCGAACTGTTTCATGGACATGAACTCGTCCGAGCCGCGGGTATTGGTCATGAACATGCGGGTATAACCGTTTTCACTGGGCGGTGGCGCCGGCCGGGCCAGCTCCTTTTTCAGAATATAGTCGCACATCTCCTCGACTTTGTCCGGCTGGCGGAACATATCCATCATGGTGCCGCTCATGCCGCGCATGGAGTGGGAAATAACGTCAAAGGGGGGCATGGCCGCGCCCTGGAAATACTGGGGAAATCCCATGTCCAGCAACAACCGGTTGAATTTCCTGATTTTCGGCTGCCACCTGCGCATCTCGCGGCCGGCCCGCTGCAGGGTGCTGATGGCCTTGGCCACCTTTTTATCCGAGAAGGTCAGCGCCAGCACCTGCGGCCCCATACCCGAACCGAGCTCGGACAGCTTGGGGAGCAGGGCAAGTCCCTCCAGGTTATCGCTGGTGCGGGACATGAAAGTCCGGAACATAAAATCCGAGGGGTCGTTCATATAGCAGTCGTACTCGTCAGCTTTCAGGTTGTCGATTTCTATCGACTGGTGCCCCTGGTGGGGGTCGACGCCGTGGCCGGGCCAGCGCATCTGTTTGGGGCCTAATATTTCCAGGGCTTTACCCGGCGTGAACCCCTGGGAATAGACCATGTCCGGCTGAAAATCCCGGAGCGTCTTGCGGTAGGCGTCATACCAGGCATCAAAGTCATAATAAGCGGCGGAGCAGAGAATGCCGGTGTACCTGGCCGGGAAATAGCCGATGGAGCTGATAACCGGCACCCGGTCCGTGGGCTTAAGCTGAATGGCATTCATAATCCTGGTCTCGCGCTCTTTACGCAGCTGTTTACCGCTTTTAGGCATCTTTTTCACACTCGCTTTTTATTGAAATATAGCACTAATTACGCACGTAATTCAAATTGGGGCGAAGCAAAATGCTGATTTATGCGCTGAGGATTTTACGCGCCAGCCGGGCGAGTCTAGCCTCAAGGCCGGGAATAAGGGCGGCGTCACCGGGTTTCTTGGCCAGGACGGTGACGCTCCCCGCCCAGCGCAGCTTCAGGTAAGACGCGTAATACCGGAGGTTACTGATGGACTGGCCGGCGCTTTCCTCCGCTACCGCCAGCCCGGCCAGGCGCTTGCCCTCCAGCCGCGGCCAGACGGCGCAGGTGCGGTCGAGGAAGTTTTTGAGCAGGCCGGAAAGCAGGCCCATATAGCCCGGCGTGGCCAGCACTATTACGTCCGCCGCCAGCAGCTTAGGGTACACCGCCGCCATATCGTCCTTGATAACGCAAACGCCCCGGCGTTCCCGCCCGCCTTTTTCACAGGCCAGGCAGCCGCGGCAAAGTCGCACGTCCATTTTACGCAGGAGCAGCATCTCCGTTGCCGCCCCGCCCCGCTCCAGCTCCGCTAAAAGTTTACCCAGCATCCATTCCGTGTTGCCCCGGCGCGGCGAACCGCAGACGCCGATAACCTTCATTGCCGTTTGAGTCGCCATTCGCTAAAGTATATAATACAGGTGACTGATTTACCACAACGTATACGAGGAAAGGACAGGACAATGGACTTAAAACTGAACGGCAAGACAGCGGTAGTAACCGGCACCGGCAGCCAGATAGGCTTCGGGCGGGGGATAGCGTTAACGCTGGCGGGGGAGGGCTGCGACATCGTCAGCATCGACATGGAACTGGAAGGGGCCAAGCAGACCGCCGCGGCAGTGGAAAAACTGGGGCGCAAGGCCATCGCGCTGAAGGTGGACATCACCAAGAAGGCGGAGGTGGACGCCGCGGTCAAGAAAATCCTGGCGGAGTTCAGCAAGATAGACATACTGGTCAACTGCGCCGGGCGGGCCAGCGGGATACGGCCCTTCGTGGACACGTCTGAAGAGCAGTGGAACATAGACATCGACATCAACCTGCGCGGCACGATGAATGTCACGCGGGCGATACTGCCCTACATGCTGGCCAACCACTACGGGAAAATCGTGAATTTTTCCACGCACGCCGCCAACCAGCCCACCGGCCTGGCGGGGGCCGCTTCCTACGTGGCCGCCAAAGCCGGCACGACCATGTTCAGCAAGACGCTGTCCGGCGAAGTGGGCTTCCAGGGAATCAACGTCAATATCATCGCGCCCGGACCGGGAGCGACCAATTTCCACCGGGTAAGCGGCGGGGACCCGCGCATGTCCGGGATAGTAGACATGTTGGAGAAAGCGGGCAAGACCACCACGCCGCAGGACATTGCCAACGCGGTGGCTTTCCTGGTGTCCGACGTATCCAGCAAGCTGTCCGGGCAAATCCTGGAGGTTTCCGCCCCGTCCGGCCCGGCGGGAGCGCCGCCGAAAAACGCCGGCTAGACCCGGAACTGAAATTTAATAAGGGGAAAAACAGCCTTACCGCGAAGCTGTGCCGGTAAGACGGGTGTTTCTTTGCCGACTCCGCCCGCTGCGGTAGTGGGTCTTGACACTGAGCGGTTTGGCGCCTTTATTGTTGGACAAAGGCAGCGCCTCGACGACATTAAGGGGCTGGTTCCTCAACGTTTTGCCGTCCAGACCGGCCACAGCCGCTATGCCCTGGACCCTGGACACCATTTCAACGTAGCCATAACCGGTAGCCTGACCGCTGCCGATGTATTTATCATTCATGATAGTTACCGAGCCAACCGCCCCGAAAGGTAAAAACTTTTCCCGCAGTTCATCCGCGGTAGTTTCCAGCGATAGGTTGCCAACGTAGATATTCACGCTACCCCCCTCTCGACAAATCTCGCCCGCCTGATTAATTCGTTACGGGTGATGTAAAAACGGCCCGGGCCGCCGTTAGGCGGCCGGCTAGTATCTCCGGTCCCTGCCCCCCGGCCTGCCGCCCCGGTTGCCGCCGTAACCGCCGCCGCCGCTCCGGCGGTTGTTGTAAGAGCCGCCGCCGCGGTTATCCTGGCGGGGACGGGACTCGTTGATAACGATGGTGCGGTCCCGGAGCGTCTTGCCGTTAAGCCCGGCGATGGCAGCCTCGGCTTCAGCCTTGGAACCCATCTCCACGAAAGCGAAGCCGCGGGGCCGCCCGCTGAATTTATCAGAGGGGACCGCTACCGAGTCCACTTTACCGTAAACCCCGAATTCCGCCGCCAGCTCGTCCTCGGTGACTTCATAGGATAAATTGCCCACATAAATTTTCATTGTGTCCCCCTTTGTTTTTATAATATACGCCGGACACGCAATCGACAGGCGGAGTAAGGCCGTAAAAAAACCTTCTACAAATAACGAGGCTGGCAATGAAACGGCAAGTATTTGACCGAGTCATGCCCGGGCCGGTTGCCCAACCCGGGACATGACACCGGATAATTTACTTATCTGGACGGTCTGGTTTTACGATAACAATCGGAGCAGTACACCGGTTTGTCACCGCGGGGCTGGAAGGGGACTTCGGTGGTTTTGCCACACTGAGCACAGGTAGCGGGGAACATCTGGCGTTTGGCGCCAAAGCTACCGCCGCTGCTTCCATAACGCTCGGTCTTCCTTGCCTGACGGCATTCGGGACAGCGCTTCGGCTCGTTGGTGTAGCCTTTAGACTGGAAAAACTCCTGGTCTTCAACGCTGAAGGTAAAAGTGGCACCACAATCGGAACACGTAAGGGACTTGTCTTGAAAAGCCATTGGATGACCTCCTCTCTTATAGATTAGTTAGAGTTTTGGTCATCCAACACTTAAGAGCTTCCGTTGTAGGGGCTTCTAGGTAGCGTGTAATAACCTAAACCTGAACTTATCTCTATTATACCACACTGTCAATCCCCCTGCACAAGAGCGGGGACCCCGGTGGAGGGGCACCAGCGCCGTAAGGGGTGGGCGCGACGCTTTTTACGTTTTTACGCATTCAGCCGGGGATTAGCCCCGGGCGCAGAGCTGCCCGGGTAAACATTTACAAATGCCGGTGAATTGACTATACTCACTTAACCACCCGAGCGATGGTATCAAATCAAGGGCAAAAAGCTGGTGTATTATGTCAATCGTCCGGCGTACCGTCATCATGGTCATCCTCATCACCCTGGTCTTGTTCTCCATACTGTACCTGTTATCCAATATCATCTATATCAAGGGGTTCAACGACCTGGAAAAAAAGACGGTACGGAGAGACGTGGGAAGGGTGACCGATGCCCTGATGGTCAGATTGAATGCCCTGGCAACGTTCTGCCAGGACTGGGCATCCTGGGATGACACCTATTACTTCGCCAGAGACCATAACCAGACGTACATCGAGCGGAACCTGATGGACAAGACCTTCCTCAGCGCCGACGTCAGTCTCTTGTTGTTCCTCGATACCGCGGGAAACATGATTTACGGCAAAGCCTACGATATTGTTAACGAGCAGGCAATACCCCTGCCAGCGGACCTGAACGAGTTGTTGTCCCCGGCAGGGCTGCTACAGCCCTTAAGCCCGCAAGCCGGCCTGTCCGGGATTATCCTGATTTCCGGCCAGCCAGCGCTAATAGCCGCCAGGCCGATATTAACCAGCCTGGACGAAGGGCCGAGCGGCGGGACACTAATCGCGGGGCGGTTCCTGGACGCGGGGGTGATAGGCAACCTGGCCAAAACCACCAGCCTGTCAATAACTATATTCGACCTGCCGGAGGAAAACCAGAACCCGGAGCTGCAAGGCATTATGGCGTCAGCGGACTATCCCGGCGCCGTTTACATCCAGACACAGGAGGGTAACACTATCGCCGGGTACACGTCCGTTAGCGACCTCAACGGAAACCCGGCTTTCATTTTTAAAGTTACCCAGCCCCGGGACATCCATGCCCAGGGCATAAACGCGGTGGCTTATCTGCATACTTACCTGCTGATAGCCAGCATCGTCTTCTGCGCGGTCTTCATCCTCCTGGTCAGGAAACTCATTTTAACCCGGCTGACGGGACTGAGCAAAGCCGTTAATGCCATCGGCTCCAAAGGCGATATGTCCGGCCGCATCGCCGTGGGAGGGAAGGACGAGCTTTCACAGCTGGCGCACAACATCAACGGCATGCTGGAATCGCTGGAGAAATCCGAGACCAGGAGACAATCACAGCGGGAGCTGATAAGGCATATCATCGCGCACACGCCGGTAGGCATCCTGGCCACCGATGAATCTTATAACATCATCCTGTTCAACGATGCCCTGCGCGTCATGTTCAGCATGGAGGTAAGCAGCTACATAGGTAAAAACGTCACGGATATCCCCGGACTGGATATGCTGGCCCAGGAGATTAAAGCGTTTAAAGAGAGCGGCGTCACCAGCACCACCCGGCAATTGCATTACGTGCTTAAAGGCAGCAACCGGACCATTATCGCCGGGTTTAACCGTTTGCAGGAAGAAGAACGGTATATCCTTTTCCTGACCGATATCAGCGAGGAGCGGGCCAAGCAGGAGAGCCTGTACCTGACGGACCGGCTGGCAGCCATCGGCGAAATGGCGCCCGGCATCGCCCACGAGGTGAATAACCCGCTGACCAGCGTTATCGGCATTTCTGAAATGGTGGCGATGCAAGACTTGCCGGAGACGATTAAAGAGGATATGGCTATCATTAAAAGCGAGTCCCTGCGGGCGGCGGAAATCGTGAAAAACCTGCTCAGTTTCGCCCGTAAAAACAGCTCGGTGAAGCAGCCCACCGCCATTAACAAGATCCTCCAGGACGTGCTGCGGCTGCGCTCTTTTGAACACGGCGCGAACAATATCACGGTCAGCCGGGAGTTCGACCCCGAACTGCCGGAGATAATGGCGGACTCATCGCAGATACAGCAGGTCTTCATCAACATCATCCTGAACGCGGAACAGGCCATGGCGGCCGCGCACGGCAGGGGAACGCTGAAAATCAAGACGGAAAAGACGGACGACCTGGTAAGGATAACTTTTACCGATGACGGTCCGGGCATAGAGCCCCGGAACCTGCGCCGCATCTTCGACCCGTTTTTCACCACCAAGGAGATAGGCAAGGGGACCGGGCTGGGGCTGAGCATCAGCTACGGCATAGTGACCGAGCATAAAGGGCGGATATACGCCACCAGCGAACCCGGCAAGGGAGCCACCTTCGTCATCGAGCTGCCGCGGGGCGGCGACGGGCAGCGGGAAACCTGAGGGCTAAAGGCATTATCCAGAAAGCCTATGACCGTTTTTTCCCATTTTTCCGGGGACGCCGCCAGCCAGACGCTAAGCGCCGCGGTCTTCCATCTCGACCATACCGTTACGGCATCTACATGTGAGTCCTGATGCCTTTAGCCGTCTTCACACCTACGAAGTCGGCGCCGGGCAGGACCACAAACTCGCCGCCCTGGAGCTCCTTTTTGACCTCCGCCCAGTGGCCATCCGGCTCTTTATCCAGGGGGATACCCTGCTTTATCATCGTGTTCCGGACGATTTTACCGTCCAGCCGGCGCGGCGTGATGCCGTCCTTGAGGCAAATTCCCGCGGCGATGCCGGCGGCCTGGCCGGTACCCATGGAAGTGGCGATAACGCGCACGGCGGCGATGGCATTGAACTCGGCGGACATGCAGCGCCCGGCCACCAGGAGATTATCTATTTTCAGGGGCACCAAAGACCGGTAAGGGATTTCACAGTACTCCAGGGGATTGACCCGGGCTTCATAGCCGCCCGGCTTACCGAAGGGATGCATCTCATCCGAGCACTGGGCGGGGCGGCAGACCGCCGGCGCTTTGGGCTCCGCCAGGTGGATATGGCGCATGAAGCCGAGGCGGGCGCTGGTGGGGTGGTGGGTATCAAAAAATTCCGGGAACTTGGCGATGCCGTCCTCGAACTTGCGGGCGCAGACCACGTCTTCATCCTTGAGGATGTATTCCCCGGTAATGCGCCGGGAATCACGCACGCCGTGGAGGCTGGCCAGGCCGGTGAGGCGGCATTTCTCAAAACCGGGGAGATATTTCTGGAAAAACTTTTCCATAAACTCTATCTGGCGGTGCTGCTCGATAATCTGGCGGGTCAGGTTGGTAACATCCAGGTTGCGGGTATTGAAGCTGTGGGTGCTCATAACACAGACATCCGCGTTATCCGGAGGGGTGGGGGGCACCATATAAATCAGGGCGGTGGGGAAAATAAAGAAGGGGAGGTCGCCGTTCTTGACGGCCTGCTCTTCCATCGCCACGAAGAAAGAGGAGGCGGGCGGGGCGGCGGGGTCTTTGGGAGCGGTCATCCAGTCCATATTGGCTTTGCCGTATTTGTCCATATTTACATTGGCCAGCCGGAAAGCCAGGGTGGTGGACATGTTCCTCCCCTGGAACTCCGCGCTGCCCACCTCAAAAGGCACGCCGGCCCAGGCGGACAGGTCCCCGTCACCGGTGGCATCAACGAACATGCGGGCGGACACGGGCATCTTGCCGCCCCTGGTCTGGCAGATAACCTCTTTAATGCGGCCCTGCTCTACCGCGGCGTCAATAACATAGGTACCGTAGAGTATATCAGCGCCGGCTTCCAGCAGCATCCTCTCCAGGATAAACTTGGCTTTCTCGGGGTCATAGGCGGGCTGGTGCGGCCGCCGGAGCAGCACTCCTTCAGCCTCCATGCGGTCCAGCCATTCCTTACAGTTGCCGTCAATCATGCCGGCGATGCCGTTGACATAGCCGTTGGTGGCCAGCCCGCCCAGGGAAATCTGGCTTTCCAGCAGCAAGGTCTTCAAGCCGCCGCGGGCGGCAGTTAAGGCCGCGGAAACACCGGCCACGCCTCCCCCGGCCACCAGGACATCCACATCAAACTTCTTGGTATTCATCATTAAGAGTTCCCTCCTTAAAATAAAAAATCAAAATAAGCCCCAGCAGCTTTGATTATAGCAAAACGGGCGGCTTTAGTTCTATACGAGGGGATAGCGCATTGCATTTTGGGGAGGATGCTATTAGAATGCGGCTAACAAAGGGGGAATGGCGATGCAAAGAGGCAATTACGCCAAACACGCGGCGGTATGGTGGCTGGGAGGGCCGGGCCGTGAAAGCGAAATAGCGTTCTACTCCGGGCTGGCGAAAAACTACGGGGACAAGGTGCTGGTGCTGATGTGCGCCACCGGGGAGGTCGCTTCCGGCCTGGCTAAAAACGGGCTGCGCGTCACGGGGATAGACATCGAGCCGGAAATGATAGCGGCGGCGCAAAAGAACCGCCCCGGCCATAAAAACCCCCGTTTCCGGGTCGGAGACGTGACGGAGTTGCGCCTGCCGGACAAAGACTTTGACTTTATATTCATCGGCACCGGGGACCTGCACCATTTACTCACCGAAAAAGAGGTGACGGCGGCGCTGACCGGCATTTACCGGCACCTGGCGGACCGAGGGGGACTGGCGCTGGAGCTGGTCTATCCCCAAAACGTATCATGGCAGACGCCGCGGCGGCGGTATGACCCGCCTTTCCCGCCGGAAGACGGTCTTAAGACCTGGAAGTTCAGCGAAGGTTCTTATGACGCCGCCACCATGCGCCAGCGCATCAAGCAGGAGGTATTTATCCAGGACGCGGACCGGACTGAAAGCTTCCGCCATGAGCTGGAAATGCAGTATTTCAGCCGCGCCACGCTGGTCAAGCTGCTGGCCGCGGCGGGTTTTGAAATCAAAACGGAATACGGGGGGTATGATTTCAGCGCCTGGCAGCCCGGCGCGGAGAACTGGATAGTGGAATGCGTAAAAATAAACGGCGGGGCGGGGCGGCAAAGCGGCGGGGAGACCGGCGGCGCGTTCTAAATCAATGAACAAACTTGAACTCCTTGTTTTTTCTTAATACAATTAACCCAGAGAAGGTTTATCCGCTTCAGATCACTCCAGATGACTCTCTACTCAGAAAGAAAGGAAAGAAAACATGTCATACGGCAAAGGCAAATACACCTACGAGCTGGCCAAATGGCAGGCCAAGTACCAGGAGGGGCATACGCCCATCGAGGTAAACAGCATCTGCATCGATGCGAAGGACAGGCTGTACGCGTTCAACACCGGCGACCAGCCGGTAACGGTGTTCGACCGTGAAGGCAATCTGGTGAAGTCCTGGGGGGATAACCTCATCGGGCACAGCCACGGCACCTTCGTCGGCCCGGACGGCTCCATTTATTGCGCCGACGACGGCAACCACACGGTAAGCAAATTCAGCGCCGACGGCAAGGTGCTCCTCACGCTGGGTACCAAGGATAAGCCTTCCGATACCGGTTTTTCCTGGGTAACCGAGACCGGCGCAAGACGTGATTTCATGGAAGCGCTGACCTCCACCAAGCGGGGCGGGCCTCCTTTCAACGCCCCTACCGGCGTGGCCCTCAACGCTAAAGGCGAAATCTTCGTGGCGGACGGCTACGGCAACGCCCGGGTGCACAAGTTTTCTCCTGAAGGCAAGCTGCTGCTTTCCTGGGGCGAACCGGGCAAAGGCCCCGGCCAGTTCATCGTGCCGCATTCCGTCGCCATAGATAAAAAGGGCCGGGTACTGGTGGCCGACCGGCACAATAACCGCATCCAGATTTTCGACCAGAACGGCAAATACCTTACCGAGTGGGGCGGCTTAAATCTGCCGACCAGCCTGTACATCGATAAGGACGATACGGTGTACGTGGCCGAACTGATGCCCAGGGTGACCATCCTGGACAATGAGGGCAAGGTGCTGGCGCAGTGGGGCAACGAAGGCCGCACCAAGGAAGACCCGCTTTTCGTGGCGCTGCACTCGGTAGTGGCCGATTCAAAAGGCGACCTCTACGTGGCCGAGGTCATGGGGATTTTCAAGGACAACCCCTTCCTGGCGACGCGTACCACCAGGATGATACAGAAGTTCACCCGGAAGTAATAAAATCCCGGCCGCAGCCGGGAAAATTGGCCAAGCATTACACACTCACCCTCGCTCTGCAACACGGGCGGGGGTGAGTGTGTTAAGGTAATTGGTAATTAGTGGTTGGTAGTTTGGGGGAAGTGGAGATAGGGTGTCAATAGGTAGTACCAGTAAGGACTTCGCTTTAGTATTCAGCCTTTGTATCTGATTGGTAATTCTTGGGAAAACTAGCGGGAGACCGACCTCTAAGCAACCTTGTTTTACTACTCGGTGGCAGGAACAGGTATGACTTCGGTCAAATCGATATCCGCACCCCTTTGTCTTAGGAGGGGTATGTATTTGTTTCGTGAATCATCGCTTAGTGGGTTACCTGCAAGAATAATTCTGTCCCCTGTACCCAGCCCATCATTCGCTACCAATGGAGTAACATCCATTATCTGGTTATGGTAGAGCCCCAAATAAGTCAAATTAGTTAGCCTAGAAAGTGCTGAGATATCGTTTATCTGGTTGCCTCCAAGCCTAAGATATCTTAGATTTACCAGATTTTTCAACGAAGAGATATTCGTAATTTTGTTGTCATTCAGCCACAAGCTGGTGAAACGGCTGGATTTAGCAAGTGGCGAAAGGTCTGAAATTTGATTACCGTTAAGGTCAAGGAAGTCCAGTTTGGTGAGTTGAACCAGAGGTGTCAAATCAGAAATATGATTATTGCTGAGATATAGTTCGTCAATATTAGATAGGCCAGCCAGGAATACTGTATCACTTATCAGGTTATTATTGAGCCTGAGAAATCTTAATTCAGTGAGGTCCTTGAGAGGGGAAAGATCACTTACCTGATTGTAGGAAAGTTGTAATCTTCTTAAGTTTGTGAGACGGGCTATTGCAGAAATATTGTTTATTTGATTGTTGTTAAGCGATAGTTCTGTCAGTTTATTCAAGCTAGAGAGAAAGGAAATATCGGTAATTTGGTTGCCGTCAAGGAATAGATAAGTAAGGTCGGTAAGGTTGGCTAATGGGGATACATTTAGAGATTGACCTTTGGCGTGATTAATAGAGGGCATATCGCTGTTTTTCCAAGCCATGGTGACATATGATGAATTGTTCCCTTGTATTTCAAGATGTGTCAAGCGAGTAAGACTGGCTAGTGGGGATAAATCGTTCACCCTATTGTCTTCAACTAAAATCCTGAGATAACACAGGTTGACACAATATTCCAAACCGGAGAGGTTATTAATTTGTTTTATCGAATTTGGATCCGACAAATAAAACGATTCGGCCAACCCGGAAGAGGAGAAGGGCATTCCAATTGTTAATCCGGTAATCCCAGTCAGTTCCCCGACGGTAATGGGTTCCTCTGGTTCCTTATTTAATTCACGCCTTATAATAGAATCCAAATTTTTATCAGGAAAAGAAACCAGTTCAGACGGATTCAATTGCGATTGCCCGTGTTCAGAGTCATTCTGTTTGGTGATTATTATGTTTTCTTCGGCGGCAGTAGAGCTTTCTGGTGTATCTGTTGGTATATTTGGGGCTAATCGCTGGCATCCAACAAATACAATAGCCGGAGTGAACAGGATCAGTAAAAGCATGAGGGGCAGAAACTTAACTTGCTTTCTCATTAAGATGACCATTAGGAATATTATAGCATTAGCTTGTTAGGAAAGAGTTAAGATGATGTCAAATTATTGTAAAAGTAAGATTACTCGGCGATCCGCAGGTCTGGTACAACCTATGATACCCTGGGTTAAGAAACTGAAGCTTGGTGGA